>NZ_SCMZ01000015.1:0-83278 GCF_005503285.1 Sphingomonas sp. 2SG | reverse complement strand
CCTCCCCGCCAGCGGGGAGGATCAGTCGCGCTTCCCCACCACCCCGGTCACCGCGACGTCCATCGTCACGTTGCCGACGGTGCGGAACAGGTCCGGCACCGTCTCCACCGCGACGAGCAGCCCCAGCGCCTCGATCGGCACCCCCATCGCGAACGCCACCGGCGCGACGCTGGCGAAGAAGCTGACGGTGCCCGGGAGCGACACCGATCCCATGGTGGTGATCGCCGCGGTGGCGATTCCCGCGGCGAGCTGCCCCGGCCCGATCGGCACGCCCAGCCAATGCGCGACGTACAGCGCCACCGCGAGGTTCATCGCCGGACTCGTCGCGCGGAAGATCGCGACCGCCACCGGCAGCACGATCCCCGCCGTCGCCGGCGCCACGCCGATCTCGGCCGACCCCTTGAGCATCGCCGGCAGCGAGGCGAGCGAGCTTTGCGTGCTGATCGCCACCGCCTGCGCGGGCGCGACCGCGCGCGCGAAGCGGCGCAGCGGCACGCCGCCGGCGAAGCGCGCCACCGGATAGGCGGCGAGCAATACGATCAGTCCGATCGCCGACACCATGACGATATAATGGATCAGCGCGCCGAACGCCGCCGCGCCGGTCCGCGCGCCGACGCCATAAGCGAGCGCGAAGATGCCGATCGGCGCCAGTTTCAACACCCAGCCGATGATGACCAGCATTGCGTCGGTGATCGCCTGGAACAGGTCGGTCAGCCGCTGCCGCGCCGCATCCTCCAGCCGGGTGATCGCGAAGGCGAAGGCGAGCGTGAAGACGGTGAGCGGCAGGAAGGCGTCGCCCGATGCCGCCGCGACGACGTTGGTCGGTACGATCGTGGCGAAGAAATCGGCGAGCGTCGGCACCTTGCCGAGCGGCGCGGTCGCGGTCAGCGCGCTGCGCAGCGCGACCGACCACGCCTCGGGCAGCGGCCACAGATCGAGCAGCAGCGGCATCACCAGCGCCGACATCAGCGTCGTGCACCACAGGACGACGACGAACAGCACCACCGCGCGCCCGGCGATCCGCCCCGCTCTGGCCGCCTCGGCGGTGGCGGCGATGCCGGTCACCAGCAGTCCGACGATCAACGGCACGATCACCATCTGCAGGCCGTGCAGCCACGCCTCGCCGATCGGCTGGGTGACGCCGGTGACGCGCAGCGCCCAATCCTTGTCGAACGCCACCGCGGCGATACCGAGCGCGATGCCGGCGACGAGCGCCAGCAGGATACGGGTGGCTTGCGACATCGGGTTCCTTGGCGCATCGGGGGATCGAGCAAGCGGCATAGCGGAACGGATCGCACGCAATGGCAAGGAAATATTTCGGTACCGACGGCATCAGGGGCGCGACCAACGCCGGCGCGATGACCGCCAGCATGGCGATGAAGGTCGGCATGGCGGCCGGCACCTATTTCCAGCGCGGCGATCACAAGCATCGCGTGCTGATCGGCAAGGACACGCGCCTGTCGGGCTATATGCTCGAGTCCGCGCTCGTCGCCGGCTTCACCAGCGTCGGCATGGACGTCATCATGGTCGGGCCGCTACCGACCCCGGCGGTGGCGATGCTCACCCAGTCGATGCGCGCCGATATCGGCGTGATGATCTCGGCGAGCCACAATCCCTTCGCCGACAACGGCATCAAATTGTTCGGCCCCGACGGCTACAAATTGTCCGACGAGGCCGAAGAGACGATCGAGCAATTGATCGACAGCGCCAAGGAGGGCGACGTCGCGCTGTCGCCCTCGGTGCAGATCGGTCGCGCGCGCCGCATCGACGACGCGCAGGGCCGCTATATCCACTTCGCCAAATCGACCTTTCCGAGCGACCTGCGGCTCGACGGGCTGCGCATCGTGATCGATTGCGCCAACGGCGCCGCCTACAAGGTCGCACCGCTGGCGCTATGGGAGCTGGGCGCGGACGTGGTCTCGATCGGCATCACGCCGAACGGCACCAACATCAACGACGGCGTCGGCTCGACCGCGCCGCAGACGCTGTCGGAGACGGTGGTCGCGGCGGGCGCCGACATCGGCATCGCGCTCGACGGCGACGCCGACCGGCTGATCGTCGTCGACGAGACCGGCCGGGTGATCGACGGCGACCAGCTGATGGCGACGATCGCCGCGGGCTGGGCGCGCGCCGGGCGGCTGGCTGGCGGTGGGCTGGTCGCGACGGTGATGTCCAACCTCGGCCTCGAACGCCATCTCAAGGCGCAGGGACTGGGGCTCGTCCGCACCAAGGTCGGCGACCGCTACGTGCTCGAGAAGATGCGCAGCTCGGGCTATAACGTCGGCGGCGAACAGTCCGGCCATATCATCCTGTCGGATTACGGCACCACCGGCGACGGCCTCGTCGCCGCGCTGCAAGTGCTCGCCGAGCTGAAGCGCGCCGGCGCGCCGGCGAGCGAGGTGCTCCACCGGTTCGCGCCGCTGCCGCAATTGCTCAAGAACGTCCGCTTCGCTGGCGGCAAGCCGCTGGAGCATGCCTCGGTCCAGTCGGTGATCGCCGCCGCCGAGGCCGAGCTTGCCGGAACCGGCCGCCTCGTCATCCGCCCGTCGGGCACCGAGCCGGTCATCCGCGTGATGGCGGAGGGCGACGACGCCCGCCAGGTCGAGACCGTGGTCGACCGGATCTGCGACGCGGTGCGGCAGGCGGCGGCCTGATGCTGGCGATGCGTCCCGATTGCGAGCGCTGCGGCGCCGACCTGCCGGCGGATGCGCCAGGGGCGTTCATCTGCTCGCTGGAAACCACCTATTGCAGCGAATGCGCCGATGAACTCGACGAACGCTGTCCCGATTGCGGCGGCGAACTGCTCGACCGGCCGACCCGGATCAGCAAGGTGCTGAAGGCGCATCCCGCCGTCGCGGAGCGGCGCTTCCAGAGCTGAGACGGGGGTTCTCGCGCGAAGACGCGAAGACGCGAAGATGGTGCGCGCGCGGCAGCGTCACCTGCTACCGCCGCGGCTGTTCCTGTGGCGGGCAGGGCTATGGCATATGGTTGCGGTGATGAGGCTCGATCGGTTTCCTTACTAGTTACGTCACCCCGGACTCGTTCCGGGGTCCACCGGGCCGCGGGAGAACGGTGTCGAATCAAGCCCTTCCCCTCGCCGCAGGGTGGACCCCGGAACGAGTCCGGGGTGACGGGGTGGGCTTGGACGACGACCGGCTCGCACGAGCGTCCATATATGCGATAGCCCTGCTGCGGCTGGGGGGAAGAGCTGTCGCAAAGCCGCACAAAACACCTTCGCGCCTTCGTCTTCGCGTGAATCGATAGCCTTTCGTATTCTCTGCTCGAGCTGTCGCGTGCGAGTCCCACCGTGCTTCGACAGGCTCAGCACGAACGGTCGGGAAGGAGAAAGCCCTGCCCACCGGGTCCGACCCTCCGCGCCTCTGCGCCTCCGCGCGAACCACCTTCTTCTATTCTCCACCCCCCGACCTGTGGCATGGGCGGCCACCATGGCGCATACGATCAGCCACCCCACGACCATCGCCATGTCCTGCGAGCGATGCCGTCGCGCCGGCACCGTCGGGGCCGGGCGGTGATCCCGCGTGTGCTCATCGTCGCCGGATCCGATTCGGGTGGCGGCGCCGGGATCCAGGCGGACATCAAGACGGTCACGATGCTGGGCGGTCATGCGATGACGGCGATCACCGCGATCACCGCGCAGAATACGCTCGGCGTACAGGCGGTCCATGCCATCCCGGTCGACATCGTCGTCGCGCAGATGCGCAGCGTGGTCGAGGATATCGGCGTCGACGCGGTCAAGATCGGGATGATCGGTTCGGCGGAGACCGCACATGCGGTCGCCGACCTGCTCGACCAGCTCGACGTGCCGATCGTCTTCGATCCCGTGATGGTTTCGACCAGCGGGTCGGTACTCGCCGATGCCGCCACCATGGCGGCGTTCGAACGGTTGATGGGCGTCGCCTCGGTGGTGACCCCTAATATCCCGGAGATGGCGGCGCTCGGCGGGGAGGCGGCGGTGCTCGCGCACGGGTGCCATGTCGTCGCCAAGGGCGGGCACGGCGAGGAGGCCGAGATCACCGATCGCCTGCTGTCGCCGCAGGGCGAGCTTCGCCGCCTGATCGGCAAACGCTTCGACACGGTCGATACGCACGGCACCGGCTGTACGCTGGCCAGCGCGCTCGCCACCGGGCTCGCCAGCGGCCTCGGCATCGAGGCGGCGTTCGAACAGGCGGTGCGCTTCGTCCGTATCGCGATCGTCAACGCGCCGGGTCTGGGCGGCGGCCATGGCCCGATCGGTCATACGCTCGGCGTCGTCCCCTTCGACGAACTGGAGGGCTGAATGCCCGGATGGAAGCATGAGAAGACCTGCCTGCCCCCCGTCGCCGGGGTGGACGAGGCGGGACGCGGGCCGCTCGCCGGGCCGGTGGTCGCCGCCGCGGTGGTGCTGCCCGCAAAGGGCACGCCGCGTGGCATCGACGATTCGAAGAAGCTCTGCGCCGCCGAGCGCGAGCGGTTGTACGGGCTGATCACCACGCGCGGCGTCTATGGCGTCGGCATCGTCGAGCCGGCGGAAATCGACACGCTCAACATCTACTGGGCGACGATGAAGGCGATGACGCTCGCGGTCGATGCATTGGTCGCGCGGCTCGGCTGCGATCCCGGCCATGTGCTGGTCGACGGCAACCGGCTGCCGCGCTGGACCTATCCGGCGACCGCGATCGTCTCGGGCGATGCGCACAGCGTGTCGATCGCCGCCGCCTCGATCGTCGCCAAGCATATGCGCGACGGCATCATGCTGGAGCATGCCGCGGTCCACCCGCAATACAATTGGCATTCGAACAAGGGTTACGGCTGCAAGCACCATCTCGCCGCGCTGCGCGACCATGGACCGACGCCGCTGCATCGCCGCAGCTTCGCGCCGGTCGCCGCCGCCTACGCCCGAATCACGGGCGACGACGCGTCGGCCGCTATCCAGCTCGACCTGCAGGGCATGGACGGCAAAAATTTGCAGCAAAGCGCGCGCTGAGTCTTTTGAGTCACAGACCCCAGCACTTGGGGTCGGTGGCGGCCGCGCTTCCCAACATCTGGGTCGAGAGCATAGCGGCCCGCCGCGGCGACCGAACGGCGGAACCCGACGTTAACCAATCATCCCTTGACGGGAGTCCGCTGTTTCGCGCGAATAGGGCGGCAAGGGGGACGTAATGGCGGTTATCGAGAAGGTCAGGCAGTCGCGGGTCGCGGCGCGCGCAGCGGCGCCGGCGACGGCGCGCCCGGCCGCACCCCTGCCGCTGGACAGCATCATCCGCGGCGATTGCATCGCGGCGATGCGCGCGCTGCCCGACAAGTCGGTCGACATGGTCTTCGCCGATCCACCCTACAATCTCCAGCTCGGCGGCGAGCTGTTCCGCCCCGACGGCACGCACGTCGATGCGGTCACCGACGATTGGGACAAGTTCGACACCTTCGCCGCTTATGACGCCTTCACCCGCGCCTGGCTGGCGGAGGCGCATCGTATCCTCAAGGACGACGGCACGATCTGGGTGATCGGCAGCTATCACAACATCTTCCGCGTCGGCGCCGCGGTGCAGGATCTCGGTTATTGGATCCTCAACGACATCGTCTGGCGGAAAGCCAATCCGATGCCGAACTTCCGCGGCACCCGCTTCACCAACGCGCACGAGACGCTGATCTGGGCGGCGAAGGGCGAGGGCGCCAAATACACGTTCAACTATCGCTCGATGAAGACGCTCAACGACGAATTGCAGATGCGCTCGGACTGGGAATTCCCGATCTGCGGCGGCGGCGAGCGGTTGAAGAAGGGCGGCGTCAAGGTCCATCCGACGCAGAAGCCCGAGGCGCTGCTGTATCGCATCCTGCTCGCCTGCACCAAGCCGGGCGACGTGGTGGTCGATCCCTTCTTCGGCACCGGCACAACCGGTGCGGTGGCGAAGCGGCTGGGGCGCCGCTGGATCGGTATCGAACGCGAGGGCGATTATATCGCCGCGGCCGAGGAGCGGATCGCCGCGGCGCTGCCGCTCGACGAATCGGCGCTGGCGACGATGCAGAGTCCGCGCCAGCAGCCCAAGGTCGCGTTCGGCGTGCTGGTCGAGAACGGCTATCTGACGCCCGGCGCGGTGCTGACCGATTCGAAGCGCCGTTTCCGCGTGACGGTGCGCGCCGACGGCAGCCTGTTGTCCGATTGCGGCGCGGCGGGATCGATCCACAAATTGGGCGCGGCGCTGCAAGGCGCGCCGGCGTGCAACGGCTGGACCTTCTGGCACCATGACGGCGAGGGCAAGCTCAAGCCGATCGACACGTTGCGCCAGACGTATCTGCTCGCCACCCAGCCGTAAGCCATTCCTCCCCGTTCCGGCAGGGCTATCGCATATGGCTGCGGTGATGAGGCTTGATCGGCTTCCTTACCACTTTCGTCACCCCGGACTCGTTCCGGGGTCCACCGGGTTGCGAGAGAACGGTGCCGACTCAAGCCTTTCTCCTCGCCGCAGGGTGGACCCCGGAACAAGTCCGGGGTGACGGGGTGGGCTTGGAAGACGACAGGCCCGCACGAGCTTCCCTATGCGATTGCCTTGCCCGTTCCGGGGAGGAATGCGCGGCGCTTGCCTTGTCGGCGGCGCCGTCGGATGGACCGGCGATGAGTCTCCACCTTCGCCCCGTCCAGTTCGTCGACACCCCCGTCACCCAGCCGGACGGCGCGGTCGCGCGTCTCGCCGGCGGCCTGCAATGGTTCGCCGCCTACGAGGTCATCGAAGCAGGCCGCCGCCGCACCATCCCCGTCGCCGACGTCGCCACCCTCGGCGAGAGCGCCGTCCGCCTCCACGCTGCGATCACCGCGCCGCGCCCGCCGCTCCAACTCGGCGAGCGCGTGCTGCGGCTCGACCAGCCGCTGGTCGCGGGCATCCTCAACGTCACGCCGGACAGTTTCTCCGACGGCGGCCGGCACAGCGACGACCCCGCCGCCGCGGCCGCGGCCGGCGTCGACATGGCCGCCGCCGGCGCGGCGCTGATCGACCTCGGCGGCGAATCGACCCGCCCCGGTGCGGCGCAGGTCTGGGAGGGTGACGAAATCGCCCGCGTCGTGCCCGTCGTCGAGCGGCTCGCGCGCAGCGGCACCCCCGTCTCGATCGACACCCGCAAGGCCGCGGTCATGGACGCCGCGCTCGCCGCCGGCGCGCATATCGTCAACGACGTCTCCGCCTTGCTGTGGGACGACCGCGCGCTCGACGTGGTGGTGCGGGCGCGATGCCCGGTGGTGCTGATGCACTCGCCCGATCCGAAGGAGGGCGGGCACGCGCGTACCGGCTATCGCGACGTGCTGACCGACGTGTTCGACTGGCTCGACGCGCGCATCGCCGCGGTCGTCGCGGCGGGAATCGAGCGATCGCGGATCGTCGTCGATCCCGGCATCGGCTTCGGCAAGACGCTCGCCGAGAATCTCGCGCTCATCAACGGGCTGGCGATCTTCCACGGTCTCGGCTGCCCGATCATGCTCGGCGCCAGCCGCAAGCGGATGATCGGCGCGCTCGACAACGAAGCTCCGGTCGACGCGCGGCTCGGCGGCAGTCTCGCGCTGGCGTTGAAGGGCGCGGAGGCGGGGGTGCAATTGCTCCGCGTCCACGATGTCGCGGCGACCGTCCAGGCGCTGCGGATCTGGCGCGGCCTGCGCGACCGGGCGCTGGTGGGTGGCTGAATTGTGATTTTGCGTTGCAGCAGATCGATTGTTGATGCGTTCGGACCGTTCCGATCCCATCTGGACACGCTATGATCGTTGCAACCACTCCCCGCTTCACCCGCGTCGTCGCCGAAGTCTGGAAGCCGCTGGTGATCCTGTTCATCTGGGATGTCATCGTCACCGTCAGTTACTATGCGCTCGAGTTCAAGGCGCCCTCCCTGCCGCTGACGCTGTTCGGTACGGTGCTCGCGCTGCTGATCGGCTTCCGCGACAATTCCGCCTATCAGCGCTGGTGGGAAGGCCGCGTGCTGTGGGGGGCGATGATCAACGCCTCGCGCAGTCTCAGCCGCGAGGCGCGCAACTTCCTGCCGGTCGACGAGGCGCACGACCTGCGCCGCACGATCGTGATCCGCCAGATCGCTTACGTGAATGCGCTGCGCTGCCAGTTGCGCCGCCAGCCGGTCGACGAGCAGGTGCTCAAATTCCTGTCGCGCGGCGAGGCGGAGCCGGCACTGACCCGCAGCAACATCGCCAACGGCCTGCTCGACGGCACCGGCCGCCGCATCGACGATGCCCGCCGCCGCGGCTGGATTGACACCATCCAGCAGACGCGGATGGAATCGACGATGGTCGACATCGCCAATGCGCAGGGCGGGATGGAGCGGATCAAGAACACGCCGCTGCCCAATCAATATCGTTTCTTCCCGACCCTGTTCACCCACATCTTCTGCATCCTGCTGCCGATCGGGCTGGTCGAGACCTTGGGCTATGCGACGCCGCTCGGCTCGACGCTGGCCGGGCTGATGTTCCTCGCGGTGCTGCAGATCGGCGACGATCTGGTCGATCCCTTCGCCAATACCGTCCACGACGTGCCGCTGACCGCGATGTGCCGGACGATCGAGATCGATCTGCTCCAGTCGATCGGCGATCCCGCCCCCGAACCGACCAAGCCGGTCAAGGGCGTCCTGTGGTGATCACAACGTATAGCCGCCGTCGCTGACCAGGCAGGCGCCGGTGATCAGCGCCGCGGCGTCGGAGAGGAGGAAGCCGATCTGCGCGGCGATCTCCTCGGCTTTCGCATAGCGGCCGAGCGGCGTCGCCAGCACGGCGAGTTCGGCGAAGGCGGCATCGCGGCCGACCGCGGCGACGCGCTCGGCGAACATCGGGATCGCATCCCACACCGGCGTCTCGACCCCGGCGGGTGCGATCGCGTTGACGCGGATGCGGTTCGCGGCACCCTCCTTGGCGGCGACCTTGACGAGATGGATCAGCGCCGCCTTGGACGCGCCATAAGCGGCGACGCCGGCCTCCGCCTTGATCCCCGCCGCCGATGCGGTGGCGACGATCGCACCGCCCCCGGTCATCGCGCGCATCGCGGCGCGCAGCGTCAGGAACGCACCGTCGAGGTTGACGCCGAGGATGCGGCGCCATTCGGCGAAGGACAGATCGGCGATCGGCCCCGCGCCGGCCACCCCCGCATTGACCACCGCACCGTCGATCCCGGCGAGATCCGCGGCCGCTTCGTCCCAGAAATGCTCGTCGGCGACGTCGCCTGCCAGTGCCCTGATCGGACACGGCAAAGCGACCCGCGCCAGTGCCGCGGCATCGACATCGACCAGCACCAGCCGTTCCGCTCCCGCCGCGGCGAGATGCTGCGCGGTGGCGAGGCCGATGCCCGATGCGGCGCCGGTGACGAGGATGTGGCGACAGGGCATCGGCCGATGCTAGCGCCGCGCCGCCGCCGGGAGAAGTCAGGCGGCGTTGTCGATGCCGAGTTCGCCGAGCTTGCGATAGAGCGTCGAGCGGCCGATGCCGAGGCGGCGGGCGACCTCGGTCATCCGGCCGCGATAATGGCCGATGGCGAGGCGGATCACGTCGGCCTCGATATCCTCGAGCGGGCGCAGATTGCCGTCCGGCCGGAACAGCGTGATGCCCCCGGCCGAGGCGCTCGCCGAGCCGATCGTGCCGACGCGGCGGTCGCCGAGCGCGGCGATCTGCGGGAAGTCGGCGCGGGTCAGCGCCGCGCCCTCGCAGAGCACCGCGGCGCGGAACAAGGCGTTCTGCAACTGGCGGACGTTGCCCGGCCAGTCGTATTGCACCAGCAGCGCCAGCGCGTCGTCGGTGATGCCGAGCGGCCGCAACCCCGGCTGCTGCGCGATCCGCGCGAGCAGATGGCGGGCGAGCGCCGGCACGTCGCCGAGCCGCTCGCGCAGCGGCGGGATCGCCACCTGGACGACGTTGAGCCGGTAATAGAGGTCTTCGCGGAACCGCCCCGCCTCGACCTCCTCGAGCAGTTTCTTGTTGGTCGCGGCGATGACGCGCACGTCGACCTCGCGGGCGTGGCGCGCGCCGATCGGCTGGATTTCGCCCGATTGCAGCACGCGCAGCAATTTGACCTGCGTCTCCAGCGGCATCTCGCCGATCTCGTCGAGCAGGATGGTGCCGCCGTCGGCGTCGACGAACTTGCCGATCTTGCGCTCGAATGCGCCGGTGAAGGCGCCCTTCTCATGCCCGAACAGCTCCGATTCGACGAGATTGGCGGGGATCGCCCCGCAATTGACGGTGACGATCGGTTTCTTCGCGCGCGGCGAGGCGGCATGGATCGCATCGGCGACCACCTCCTTGCCGACGCCGCTCTCGCCCTCGACCAGCACCGGCACCCGCGCGCGTGCCGCCTTGGCGGCGATCGCCAGCGCGGCGCGGAAATCGGGCGACGATCCGACGATCTCGTCGAACGCGAGCAGCGCCGGGATCTTCTCGGTCAACGGCCGCAGCTCCCCGGCGGCGGTGCCCGCCACCGCCGCCTCGAGCGCGGCGAGCAGGCGTTCGGGGGCGAGCGGCTTGACCAGGAAATCGGTTGCGCCGGCGCGCATCGCCGCGACCGCGTGCATCACCGATCCGTTGGCGGTAAGCATCAGGATCGGCAGCGCCGGCCGCCGCTCGCGCAATTCGGCGATCAGCGGCGCGGCATCGGCGTCGGGCGCCCAATGATCGAGCAGGATCGCATCGAGCTGCATCCCGTCCTGCGTGCCGAGCTGCGCCAGCGCCATCTCGCCGTCGGCGGCGAAGATCGAGCGCCAGCCGGCGCGGGCGGCAAGCGCCGACACCAACCGGCGCTGCGCGGGCTCGTCGTCGATCAGCAGAAGCAGGCGCTGTCCGTTGCGCGTCATGGTATTTTCCTGTCCCGGTTCGGGGCACCTGATACAAGCCACCGGTAAAGGCCGACTTAAGCCCGCCGGCCGCCGCCCGCCTTGACGGCCGCGGCGCTTTGCGGGCAGGTATCGCCACAAGGGCGCAGACGCCACGAGCAGACGAGGGTTGGACGATGGCCGGCAATGGTGACCTCAAGGCGCATGAATCGACCTATGTCAGCGTCACGAAGATGCTGTTCTGGGGCGCGATCGCCTGCGCGGTGATCGTCGCGCTGGTGATCTGGGCGATCGCATAGGCGCCGATGGCATGAAGATCGCCGTCCTCAGGGAACATGCAGACGGCGAGCGGCGGGTCGCGGCGACGCCGGAGACCGCCAGGAAGTTCGTCGCGCTGGGTGCCGCCGTCGCGATCGAGGCCGGCGCCGGGGTCGCCGCCAGCTACGCCGACCGGGCCTATGCGGAGGCCGGCGCCACCGTCGCCGATCGCGCCGCGACGCTGGCCGGTGCCGACATCATCCTCGGCGTGCAGGGACCCGATCCGGCCGGCCTCGCAGGCGCGGCGCAGGGGGCGTGGATCGTCGCCGGCCTCAATCCGTTCGGCGATCGCGCGCGGATCGACGCCTATGCCGCCGCCGGTTACGAGGCGCTGGCGATGGAGTTCATGCCGCGCATCACCCGCGCGCAGTCGATGGACATCCTGTCGTCGCAGTCCAACCTCGCCGGCTACAAGGCGGTGCTCGACGCCGCGTCGGAATATGGCCGCGCCTTTCCGATGATGATGACCGCGGCGGGGACGGTCAGCGCCGCCAAGGCCTTCGTGATGGGGGTCGGCGTCGCCGGTCTGCAGGCGATCGCCACCGCGCGGCGGCTCGGCGCGCAGGTCTCCGCCACCGACGTACGCGCCGCGACGCGCGAACAGATCCAGTCGCTTGGCGCCAAGCCGATCTTCGTCGAGGCCGTCGCCGGTATCGAGGGCGAGGGCACCGGCGGCTATGCCGGCGAGATGAGCGAGGACTATAAGGCCGCGCAGGCCGAGCTCGTCTCCGGCCATATCGCCAAACAGGATATCGTGATCACGACGGCGCTGATCCCCGGCCGCCCGGCGCCGCGGCTGATCAGCGACGCGCAGGTCGCGTCGATGAAGCCGGGCAGCGTGATCGTCGACCTCGCGGTCGAGCAGGGCGGCAACGTCGAGGGCGCGGTGGCGGGCGAGATCGTCGAACGTCATGGCGTCCGCATCATCGGCCACCGCAACATGGCCTCGCGGCTGCCCGCCGACGCTTCGGCATTGTTCAGCCGCAACCTCTACAATTTCCTGACGACCTTCTGGGACAAGGACGCCGGCCGCCCGGTGCTCGACGCCGAGATCGGCGACGCGGTGCGGCTGACCCGCGACGGGCACATCGTCAACCCGCGGTTGCTCGCCTAGACGTGAGGGCGGAGGCGCTCCTCGAACGGATGCGGGAGGCGCCGCGCGACTGGCGCATCGCGGACATCGAAACGTTATGTCGTGGCTTCGGTATCGCTTGTACGCCGCCCCGTCAGGGGTCACACTATGAGGTGAAGCATCAATCGGTCGCGCAGATCCTGACCATCCCTGCGCATCGTCCGATCAAACCCGTGTATATCCGCGAACTCGTGAAGTTCGTGGACGCGGTTCGGGAGCAGGCTGAATGAACCCGCAGGATTACGAAGTCGACATCGTGCCCCTCCGTGACGACGACGGTGGCGGTTACGCCGCGGTCGTACCGGAGCTACCGGGCTGCCGCTCGGACGGCGATACGCCGGAAGAAGCGCTGGCCAACGCCTATGATGCCGTACGCTGCTGGATGGAAGCGGCCGACGAAATGGGGCGGGCGGTGCCGTCGCCCCGCCGCATCGCCGCCTGAAGGAATGGGATAATGGACTTCGTAGCGATCCTGTCGATCTTCGTGATGGCGTGTTTCGTCGGCTATTATGTCGTCTGGTCGGTGACGCCGGCGCTGCACACGCCGCTGATGGCGGTGACCAACGCCATTTCCAGCGTCATCATCGTCGGCGCGCTGATCGCCGGCGCGGCGGCGGGGAGCAGCGCGTCGAAATGGCTGGGGCTGCTCGGCGTCGTGCTCGCCAGCATCAATATCTTCGGCGGCTTCGCGGTGACGCAGCGGATGCTGGCGATGTACAAGAAGAAGGAGCGGCCGGCGGCGGCCAAGCCGTGATGCGCCACGCCGACGGCCGTCGTCTTTCGAAAACCCGGGGGTAGGATGGAACACGCAACCGCAGGCAGTTCGTTCGCGGCGCTCGCCTATCTGATCGCGGGGGTGTGCTTCATCCTCGCGCTGCGCGGCCTGTCGTCGCCGACGTCGAGCCAGCGCGGCAACCGCTTCGGCATGATCGGCATGACGATCGCCGTGGTGACGACGCTGATCACGCACGTGCCCGTCGACCGGCTGCTGATCAGCGGCTCGACCGCCGCCTACGACTATAGCGCGATGATCGCGCGGATCGATTATCTCACTGTGGTCGAACTGCTCGCCGCGATCGGCATTGGCGCCGCGATCGGCCTGATCACTGCGCGGCGGATCGCGATGACCGCGATGCCGCAGCTCGTCGCCGCCTTCCACAGCCTCGTCGGGCTCGCCGCGGTGCTGGTCGCCGCCGCCGCCTTCCTCAACCCGATCGCCTTCGGCATCGCCGACATGGTGATCCCGATGCTCGGCCAGCCGTTCGCGGCGATCCACCCGGTCAGCCGGATCGAGATGGGGCTCGGCGTCGCGATCGGCGCGATCACCTTCTCGGGCTCGGTGATCGCCTTCCTCAAGCTCAACGGCAACATGGGCGGCAAGCCGATCCTGCTGCCCGGCCGCCACGTCCTCAACCTCGGAATGCTCGCCGCGATCCTGCTGCTGATCG
Organism: Sphingomonas sp. 2SG; assembly: GCF_005503285.1. Lineage (NCBI taxonomy): Bacteria > Pseudomonadati > Pseudomonadota > Alphaproteobacteria > Sphingomonadales > Sphingomonadaceae > Sphingomonas > Sphingomonas sp. 2SG. Next base: position 69,583 of record NZ_SCMZ01000015.1, on the reverse strand, counting down.
TCGCCTTCACCCAAGACCAGAGCCCCTGGATCTTCTGGACGATCACGATCCTCAGCTTCGCGATCGGCTTCCTGCTGATCATTCCGATCGGCGGGGCGGACATGCCCGTGGTGGTGTCGATGCTCAACAGCTACTCGGGCTGGGCGGCGGCGGCGATGGGCTTTACGCTGCACAACAGTGCGATGATCATCACCGGCGCGCTGGTCGGCTCGTCCGGCGCGATCCTCAGCTACATCATGTGCCGGGCGATGAACCGCAGCTTCGTCTCGGTCATCGCCGGCGGCTTCGGCGCGGAGAGTGGCGGTGGCGGCGACGGCGCCAAGGTCGATCGCCCATGGAAGCGCGGCAGCGCCGAGGACGCGGCCTTCCTGATGAGCCAGGCCGAACAGGTCATCATCGTTCCCGGTTATGGCATGGCGGTCGCGCAGGCACAGCATGCGCTACGCGAAATGGCCGACAAGTTGAAGGCGCACGGCGTCCGCGTCAAATATGCCATCCATCCCGTCGCCGGCAGAATGCCGGGCCATATGAACGTGTTGCTCGCCGAAGCCAACGTGCCGTACGACGAGGTCTTCGAGCTCGAAGACATCAATTCCGAGTTCTCGCAGACCGACGTCGCCTTCGTCATCGGCGCCAACGACGTCACCAATCCCGCCGCCAAGACCGACAAGAGCTCGCCGATCTACGGCATGCCGGTCCTCGACGTCGAAAAGGCGAAGACGGTGCTGTTCATCAAGCGGTCGATGGGCGGCGTCGGCTATGCCGGTGTCGATAACGATGTGTTTTACATGGACAATACGATGATGCTCCTCGCCGATGCGAAGAAAATGGTCGAAGAGATCGTCAAATCGCTCGACTGATCATGGTGCATCCGATTCGGAGGTGATAACCTTCTAAACATGCTTACCGCAGCAGTGATGATGCCGGAACGGAGATGAATGCGGGCGAACCGTTCGCGGTGCCGCTTATTCTGCGTCTATGGGGATCACAACGCTGGCTGACGCCAAAACGGAGAGACGCCCGGCGCGTCCTTATGGCGATCGCGGCCACCCCATGCTGCTGATCGCCGATGCCGCCGCGGCCGCGCCGTTCCATGCCGCGATCGACGCCGTCGGCGCACGCCTGCTCCAGCGCATCGGCTGGGCGGAGGTCGCGGGGCTGCTGCCGCGGCTCGGCGGTCGGCCGGTCTTCGCGGTCGAGGCACGCGACGTGGCGGCGGCGACGCTCGATGCGGTCCTCCCGCTCCTCGCCGATCATCTCGCGGCGGAGGAGGGGCGGGCGGTGCTCGCGCTCGCCACGGCGCAGATCGATCTCGTCGCGCGGCATCTGCTCGGCGAGCGCATCGAATTGCTCTGCGACCCCAGTCCGGCGCAGCGTGTCGTGGCGCTGGCCGAGGCGTGCCGGCGGATGCCGCCGACGCTGCGGGAGGGGCTGTCCGATACGGTGCGCAGCGACCGCGAGCCGTTCCTCCACGCTGGCCGCGAGAGCGACGAGGAGCGGTTGCGGCGGCTGACCGACGGCATGGCGCGTATCTCGCGTTTCGCCGCCGATTTCGTGCACAATCAGCCGATGACGGGCGCGTCCGAACTCGGCGACCGCCGCACGCGCTTCGACGGCGAGCCGGCGATCGGCCACGCCGTGCGGCCGCAGGACGTGCGCCGCGTCATCCATCGCCGGCAGTTGCGCAGCAAGTTCTTCGGCCAGTTCGGCGGCGAGGCGCTGTTCGAGGACCCGGCCTGGGACATGCTGCTCGACCTGTTCGCCGCCGAGCTGGAGGGCGTGCAGGTCAGCGTATCGAGCCTGTGCATCGCCGCCGGCGTCGCGCCGACGACCGCGCTGCGCTGGATCGCCAAGATGACCGAGATGGAGCTGTTCATCCGCCACCCCGATCCCGCCGATCGCCGCCGCGCCTTCATGACGCTGTCGCCGCGCGCCAGCGAGGCGATGCAGGCCTATATGATCGCGCTGCGCAAGATCGAGGCGGCGGGGTGACTGCACCCCCTTGCGGATCGCCGCGCGCTTTGGCAGGGCAGGCGAACCCGTGATGGGGCGATTAGCTCAGTTGGTAGAGCGTCTCGTTTACACCGAGAATGTCGGCGGTTCGAGCCCGTCATCGCCCACCATCACCGGTCGCCGGCCTCGTCGCGATATTTGATCTCCAGGAAGCGCCCGCGTGTCGACAGGCTGTCGAGGTCCGACTGCGCCAGCCGCGCGGTCATGTCGGCGATCTCCTGTTCGATCAGCCGCAACCCCGCGACCAGCTCGGCATCGGGCGTGCGGCCGTTGCGCTCGACCCGGCGCAGCGGTTCGGGAACGCGGGCATAATCGTTGACGAAGGCGGGGAGCTGCTCGCCGATCAGGCGGCGAACCTCATAGGCTTCCTCCTCGCGGCCATCGAGCCGGCCGAGCTGCGGCGACAGCGTCTCGAGCCGCACGCCGATCTGGTCGATCAGCCCGCGCGCCGGCGCGGGGAGGGCGGGGCGCTGCGCCTCGAGCCAGCGTTCGGTCTTGGCGGGAAGCGCCTTGATGTCGACCTCGCGCAGCACCTTCTCGCTTGGTGCGCGGGCGATCGGGGCGAGCGCGATGCCGATCGTCACCGCCGCCATCAGCAGCATGACCGCCAGAAAGCCGAAGATGCCCAACGGGATGAACATGCCGGCGACGCCGGCGGCAAGGAGGATCAGCGCATCGACCGCGCAGATGATCGCCAGCCGCGTGCCGACGCTGGTCGCCTTGCGCTTGAGCCGCTTGCCGTGCGCACGATAGGTCGCACCCGCCTGTCCGCGATAATCCTCGCTGATCCGTGCCATCGCGGCGCGGGCGCGTTCGATCTGCTGGTCGACCTCGGTCATCCGCTCACACCGATTCGAGACGGTAGGAATCGGTCGCGCCCGGTCCCTTGAGCGCGGCCTGGTTGGCGCCCTCGGCGCGGGCGATATAGCCCTTCGACTTCTCCACCTCGCTGCCCAGCGCGGTGACGGTGGTCTTCATCGAATCGAGCGCCTTCAGTTTGAACGAATCGATCGCGTCCATCGTGTCGTAGATGTTCTGGAAGGCGCGCTGCAGCGTCTCCAGCGGGATCGTCGAGGCGGCGGCCTGTTCGTGGATCGCCGCGGTGTTCGAGCGCAGCAATTTACCGGTCGAATCGATGATGTTGGCGGTCGTCGTGTTGAGCTGGGTGATCGATTCGAGCACCAGCTTCTGGTTGGTCAGCGCCTGCGCCACGGTGACCGCGGTGCGCAGCGCCGAGACGGTGGTGGTCGAGGCGCGGTCGACGCCTTTCACCAGCTCGACGTTGTTCTTCTTGACCAGATCGAGCGCGAGATAGCCCTGCACCGTCACCGCCATCTGGGTGAGCAGGTCCTGCGTGCGCTGGCGGGTGTAGAAGAGCGCGGTCTCGCGGATCGCCTTGGCCTTGGCGGGGTCGGTATGGTCGAGCTCGTTGGCCTTGTCTTCGAGCTTCGCGTCCATCGCCTTGCTGAGGTGGATCATCTGTTCGAGCCGCCCCATCGCGCTCCACAGATTGGCGCGCTCGGTATCGATCGCGGCATTGTCCATCAGCAGCTCGTCCTTGCCCGCGGCGAGGTTTTTGAGGATCGAGCTGATATGCGTCTGCGACGATTGGTAGCTGTCGAAATAGTCGCGCATCTTCGACCCGAAGGGGATGATGCCGAAAATCTTCTTGGGGCCGGACAGCGCGCCCTTGCGACCCGGATCGAGGTCCTCGATCACCCGGCGCAGCTGCGCGAGGTCGGCGCCGACGCCGGTGTCCTTGTCCATCGCGCGGATCGGCCGGTCGAGGAAGCGGTTCGACTGGCCCGCGGCCTCGCGGATTTCCTTGGCGCCCATCGCGGTGATCGCATCGACACGCTTGCCGAATTCGGGACTGTTGACGTCCTCGGCGACCAGATCGGCGACGAAGGCGTCGACGCGCGCGTCGAGCTGCGTCTTCTTGGCGTCGTCGATCGGCACCAGCCCGGCGGCACGCTCGGCGCTGACGGTCGGCACCGGCTCGGGCGGGGTCAGCACCAGATCGCGTTCGGGCGTGTCCAGATTCGTCGCCATTCCATTCGTCTCCCAAGCCGTTGCCCGCAAAATGGTCGCGTTCGGGCGCGACGGCAAGTGTGTTGGCGCTGTAATACGCGAACGCGTCGCCTTCAATGCCGGCGCCGCGCGGCGCGTGGAAACGGCTCCCCTTCCCGCGACGCAACATTTCGGCTATGGGGGCGCGCACTCCAAGCTCCATCTATTCAGGAATTCCCATGAGCCTCCGCAACGTGGCGATCATCGCGCACGTCGATCACGGCAAGACGACGCTGGTCGATCAGCTCTTCCGCCAGTCCGGCACCTTCCGCGACAACCAGCGCGTCGAAGAGCGCGCCATGGATTCGAACGACCTCGAAAAGGAGCGCGGGATCACGATTCTCGCCAAGCCGACCTCGGTCGACTGGGCGCCTCCGGGCGGCGGCGAGAGCATCCGCATCAACATCGTCGACACGCCCGGCCACGCCGACTTCGGCGGCGAGGTGGAGCGCATCCTGTCGATGGTCGACGGCGTCGTCCTGCTGGTCGATTCGTCGGAAGGCGCGATGCCGCAGACGAAGTTCGTCACCGGCAAGGCGCTGGCGCTCGGCCTCAAGCCGATCGTCGTCGTCAACAAGGTCGATCGTCCCGACGCGCGCATCCAGGAAGTACTCGACGAGGTGTTCGACCTGTTCGTGTCGCTCGACGCCAATGACGAGCAGCTCGACTTCCCGGTGCTCTACGCCTCGGGCCGCAACGGCTATGCCTCGACCGACATGGACGCGCGCGAAGGCACACTGATCCCGATGTTCGAGACGATCGTCAATCACGTGCCCGCGCCGAAGGTGGAAGTCGAGGACGTGCCGTTCACCTTCCTCGTTACGCTGCTCGATCGCGACAATTTCCTCGGCCGCATCCTTACCGGCCGCGTCAATTCGGGTACGGTGCGCACCAACCAGGCGATCCACGCGCTCGATAACGACGGCAAGATCGTCGAGACCGGCCGTGCGTCGAAGATCATGTCGTTCCGCGGTCTCGACCGTGTGCCGGTCGACGAAGCCAAGGCGGGCGATATCATCAGCCTCGCCGGCCTGACCGTCGCGACCGTCGCCAACACGATCGCCGACATCACCGTCACCGAGCCGCTGCACGCGCAGCCGATCGATCCGCCGACGCTGTCGATGCGCTTCGCGGTGAACGATTCGCCGATGGCGGGCCGCGAGGGCACCAAGGTGACCAGCCGCATGATCCGCGACCGTCTGTTCCGCGAAGCCGAATCGAACGTCGCCGTGAAGGTGACCGAGGCCGCCGACCGCGACAGCTTCGAAGTCGCCGGCCGCGGCGAGCTCCAGCTCGGCGTGCTGATCGAGACGATGCGCCGCGAGGGCTTCGAGCTCGGCATCAGCCGCCCGCGCGTGCTGTTCGGCGAAGACGAGAACGGCAAGAAGACCGAGCCGTACGAAACCGTCATCATCGACGTCGACGAGGAGCATTCGGGCACCGTCGTCGAGAAGATGAACCTGCGGAAGGCCGAACTGACCGACATGCGTCCGTCGACCGGCGGCAAGACGCGCATCACCTTCTCGGCGCCGTCGCGCGGCATGATCGGCTATCACGGCGAGTTCCTGTCGGACACCCGCGGCACCGGCATCATGAACCGGCTGTTCGAGAAGTACGGCCCGCACAAGGGCACGATCGAAGGCCGCAAGAACGGCGTGCTGATCTCCAACGGCGCCGGCGAGGCGCAGGGCTATGCGCTCGGCCCGCTCGAGGACCGCGGCGTGCTGTTCGTCGGCCACGGCGAGGCGCTGTATGAAGGCATGATCATCGGCGAGAACGCCAAGACGGACGACCTCGAGGTCAATCCGATGAAGGCGAAGCAGCTGACCAACTTCCGCGCGAGCGGCGGCAAGGACGATGCGATCCGCCTCACCCCGCCGAAGAAGATGACGCTGGAGCAGGCGATCGCCTATATCGACGACGACGAGATGGTCGAGGTGACGCCGAAGACGATCCGTCTGCGCAAGCGCTACCTCGATCCGAACGAGCGCAAGCGCGCGAGCCGGTCGAAGCAGGCGGCGTAAGCCGGCCGCGATCGTTGCAAACAAAGGGGGCGTCCGAGCGATCGGGCGCCCCTTTTGCGTCAGGCGTCTACCGAGACGCGATAGCGGGCGGCGGGGCGGTTGCCGCCGAGCACCGGCACCATCGCCGCGCGCGCCTGATCGGCGGCGATCCACAGCCCCTCGTCGGCGAGCGGTGGGATCGTCACTTCCTCGCGCGCGTCGAAGCCGACCAGCGCGGCGTCGACGAGGTCGCCGACCTCCATGACGATCTCCGTCGGGAAACTGTCGATGTCGATCCCCGAGCGTTCCCAGATCTCGGTGCGCGTCGCGGCGGGCAGCACCGACTGCACGTAGACGCCGCGATCGCCGAGCTGGCGGTTGAGCCAGCGGCTGACGGTGAGCAGATGCGCCTTGGTGCCGTTATAGGCGCCGTCGAACGTCTCGACGACCTGCGACAGCACCGACGAGACGTTGACAATCGCGCCGCCGCCGCGCGCCGCGAAGGCACGGCCCGCCGCAGCGGCGAGCCGGGTCGGGGCGGTGACGTTCAGCGCGATCAGCCGCGTGATCGCCTCCGGCTCGGCGGTGAGCAGATTGCCGGTCAGGCTCATCCCCGCATTGTTGACGAACAGGCCGATGCGCGCGTCCTCCGTCAGCCGCGCCTCGACGCGGGCGATATCGGCCTCGTCGGTGAGATCGGCGCGCAGCACCGTGACGCTGCGGCCGGTTTCGGCGTGAAGGCGATCCGCGAGTGCGGTCAGCCGTGCTTCGTCGCGCGCGACAAGGATCAGGTCGTGGCCACGGCGGGCCAGCCGGTCGGCATAGGTGGCGCCGATGCCGGCCGAGGCGCCGGTGATCAGGGCAGTGGGCAGGGGGGTATCGGTCATCGCGCATCTCCTTCACCCCGCATCCACGCCGGGTGACTTGCGAAAAGATAGAGAGTCACTATCTTATTGCAATGGACTGTGAAGGATTATCCAAAAGCGACTGCCCGCTCGGCCGCGGTATCGCCCGCGTCGGTGATGGCTGGAGCATGCTGGTGTTGCGCGACGTGGCGCGCGGCGTGCATCGCTTCGACGCGTTGCAGAAGGGGCTGGGGATCGCGCCCAACATCCTGACGCGGCGGCTGGCCGCGCTGGTCGAGGATGGGCTGCTGGAACGGCGGCGCTATTCGGAGCGGCCGCCGCGCCACGACTATGTGCTGACCGCGATGGGGCGGGACTATCTGCCGGTGCTCCATGCGCTCGGTGCGTGGGGGGCGCGGCATTTCGGCGATGAGACGATCGTGCGGCTGGTTGCGGCGGACGGCCATGTCGTCGAGCCGGTGGTGATCGACGCGGTCACCGGCACGCCGCTTGCGGAGATGGACCTGACGGTAACGGCGGCGGCGCCGTGAGACGCCGCCGCTATCGGCTCAGCGGAACTTGCCGCTGACCGAGACGCCGATGATCCGCGGTTCGTTGAACACCGCGGCCATGTAGTTCTCGATCACGCCCTTCAGGTTCTTCTCGTTGGTGATGTTGCGGGCGAAGGCGGCGATTTCGTAATTGTCGTCCGGCGTGGTGTAGCCGATCTTCAGGCCGCCTTCGAAATTGCCCTTCGCGTAGAATTCGCGCGTCTTGTAGAGCACGAAATTGGTGTAGCCTTGGATGTTCCAGTCGGTCGCGACGAACAGCTTGCCGTCATTGGCGAGCGGCAGGTCGTACCGCGCGGTGGCGTCGAGGTTCCAGCGCGGCGCGTTGGGCAGGGGGTTGCCGTCGATCTGCGCGAAGACGTTGCTGCCCACGCGGATCGTCGGATCCTGTACGGTGCAGACCACCACGCCGTTGAGGATGCAGACCTGCGCATAGACGCGCTTGTCGCGGATCTTCGACGCCAGCGCGCTCGCGCCGAGCGTTAAGGTGAGGTTCGGCACCGGGCGGAACTGCGTGTCGATCTCGACGCCATAGGCACGCGCCTTGTCGGCGTTGAAGAGCACGCCGTTGCCGTTGACGTCATTGCCGTTCAGCTGGATGTCGTTGACCGTATAGGTGAACAGCGACGAGTTGATGCGCAGCCGGCCGTCGAGGAAGACGCCCTTCGACCCGATTTCATACGAGGTGATCGTCTCGCTGTTCGCGGTCGAGAAGGGCGAGTTGAACACCGCCGAACGCCCCTGGATCGTCGGGCCGCGGAAGCCGCGCGCGACGCGGGCGTAGACGCTGTTGCGCGGATCGAGCTGGTACAGCGCCGAAACGTCCCAGCTCGGCTCCTTGCCCTCGAGCCGCACCGCGGTGGGGGCGGTCGCCGGGAACAGGCTGGCGGTGCCGGTCGCGTTCAGCACCGGCTTGACCAGCGTCGTGCGCTTGACGTCCTCGGTATAGCGGCCGCCGGCGGTGATCGTGAAATCTGGCGTCACCTTGAAGCTCGCCTGACCGAATGCCGCCCAGCTGGTGTTGATGTCGCGCAGGCGCACCCAGTTGTTCGGGTTGCGGGCCGCGGTGTTCAGGAAAAAGCTGCGCTGGTAGAATTCGGTCGTGTCGTTCTGGCGGAAGTAGAAGCCGCCGACCTGCCAGGTGAAATGCTGGTCGGATTGCGAGGCGAGGCGGACCTCCTGCGTATATTGGCCGAGCGCGCGGATATTGCCCTGGCTCTGGCCGAAGCCGTTCGCCACGCCGTTGACCGGGAAGTTCGCCGCCGCGCCGCCGTCGGTGTCGCCGCGGCTGTAGCCCGAGGTGGTTTCATAGGCGCTGATCGAGGTCAGCGTGACCGGGCCGAAGTCATAGGCCGCGTTCACCGAGCCGCCGTAGGTGTCGTAATCCTGCGGGTTGTTGTCGCCCTCGTCGAGCGCGATGCTGCTCCGCGGCTCGGCCGAGACCGAGTTCGAGCCCTTGCGGAGCGCGGCGCGGTGGAAGATCGTCGAGGTGCCGTGATAGCCGCGGGCGTGGCCCGAGACGTTGACCGAGAAGGCCTCGGTCGGGGTAAGCAGCACCTGCAGGCGCACGTCGCGCTCGTCGAAACCGCCCATCGCATCCTTCTGCGGGGTGCGCGTGCCGTCGGCGCTGACCCCGGCGAAGCGGTTGTCGACCCAGTCGTTGCGATGCTGGATCAGGCCGGACAGTCGCACCGCGACCTTGTCCTGAATGATCGGACCGCCGACGCCGGCGTCATAGGTGAAGGTGCCAAGGCTGCCCGCCGACGCCGACATGCGGCCCTGCCACGTCTGGCTGGGGCGGATCGTGTCGAACTTGATGATGCCGGCGGTGGTGTTGCGGCCGAACAGCGAACCCTGCGGCCCGCGCAGCACCTCGACCTGGTTGACGTCGTAGACCGGGTTCGACTTCAGCACGACATGTTCGAGGACGACGTCGTCCTGGATGATCGACACCGGCTGGCTGGCGCCGAGATAGAAATCGATGTTGCCGAGGCCGCGGATGTAGAAGCGCGGGAAGATGCGCCCCGTCGTCGTCTCGATATACAGGCCGGGAACCCGGCCGGAGAGCGACAGGATGTCCTCGCCGCCCGCCTGGAAGGTGCGCAGGTCGCTGCCGCCGACGACAGCGACCGACAGCGGCACGCGCTGCAGGTTTTCCGAACGGCGCTCGGCGGTGACGACGATGTCGCCGAGATCGCCGCTGGCGTCCTGCGTCGCGGTCGTATCGGTCGCGGCGGCGTCGGTCGCCGGCGTCGCGGTCTGGGCGAGCGCGGGCGCGGCGAAGCCGGCGGCACCGAGCAGCAACATGGTCTTGAGCAAACGCGTGGTCACGAAGGTCCCCCTGATGGTTACGGGGAGCCGCCGCCGGGCGGGACGCCAGGATATTCCCTTGGCGCGACCTGCCGGCGATGATGGCGACCGCCCCCCGGCGGATCTTCGCGCTAGTCGGCGATTGTGTCGGCTTCGTGAAATTACGTGTCTGAAAAGACACACCTTCCCCGTTTTCGACGGAGAAGGTGTGGCGGCTTATTTGCCCTGCACGACGCGGACCAATCCGGCGGCATCCTGCCCGGTCGGCAGGCGGCCCGACGCGGCGAGCTTGCCCGTTGCCTGGCTCCAGCGCAGCGTCGCCGTCCTGCCGCCGGTCTTGCGATTGGCGTTGGTGACGCCGTCATCGTCGTAGAGCGTGAAGCTCGCGTCGCGGCCGGGATAGACGCGGATGCTCTCCAGCGGCTGCGCGGTCGCGGTGCTCGGCACCTGCACCCCCATCGGCACGATCGATCCGGCGCGGACGAACAGCGGGATCTTGTCGATCGGTGCCGCCGCGTCGATCGTCTGGCCGCCGGTGTAGCGCCGCTCGGTCCAGTAATCGTACCAGTCGGCGCCGGCGGGCAGATAGACCTTGCGGCTGGTCACGCCCTGATCGGTGACCGGCGCGACGAGGAAGGCGGGGCCGAACATATATTGGTCGCCGATCGTCGCCACCGCGGGATCGTTGGGGAAGTCCATGAACAGCGCGCGCATGAACGGCGCGCCGGTCTGCGCGGTCTGATGCCCCAATGCGTAGAGATAGGGGATCAGCGCATAGCGCAGCCGCAGGAAGCCGGCGAGCACCGGCTCGGCGGCGGTGCCATACTCCCATAGCGCGGTGCCGGCACGCTGGCCGTGGATGCGCAGCGTCGGCGTGAAGCTGTTATAGGCGAACCAGCGCGTGAACAGCTCGGGGTAATCGGCATAGCTCGGCGGCATCGCGGTCGCGCCGGCAGGGTCGAGCAAAGGCGCGCGCTCGGCCTTGGGGCCGGCGGGGTTCTGCCAGCCGCCGGTGTCGCTGCTCCAATAGGCCATGCCGGTGGCGGTGAAGCCGAGCCCGGCGGGCACCTGCCGGCGCAGCGCTTCCCAGGTCGATTGCACGTCCGACGACCAGAAGAGGGCGCCGTTGCGCTGCGTGCCGAGATAGGCGGCGCGCGACAGGATCAGGTTGCGCATGTCGGGCCGGTCCTTCGCCGAGCCTTCCGCGACGCTGCTGGTGTGCACCAGCGGATAGAGATTGTGGTAGCGGTCGCCCGAGCCGATCGAGAATTGGTGGCCGTCGGGGACGAGGTCGGGCTCGGTCTCGTCGAGCCAGAACCAGTCGAAGCCCTGGCTGGCGATATTGTCGCGGATCTTGGTCCAGAACCATTGCCGCGCGTCGGGATTGGTCGAATCGAGCAACGCGCCGGCGCGGTCGGCGCGGATCGGCAGGCCGTCGACGACGCTGCCGTCCTTGTCGTGGAGCAGCCAGCCCTTGGCGCCGAGGAAATCGTAATAGCGCGACTCCCGCTCGAAGCGTGGCCAGACGCTGATGATCGAATGCATCCCCAAATTGTGGAGCGTATCGTTCATCCCCTTGGGATCCGGGAAGAAGGTCCGGTCGATGTCGAGCTGGCCCATCCGCGACCAATAGAACCAGTCGAGCACCATCACGTCGAGCGGCAGGTTGCGCTGGCGATAGCCCTGCGCGACGTCGAGCAATTCCTTCTGCGTCTCGTAGCGCGCCTTGGACTGGATCAGGCCGAACGCCGCCTTGGGCGGCAGCGGGGTGGCGCCGGTCAGTTTCGCATAGCCGGCATAAAGCTGGTCGGTGGTGTCGCCGGTGATGACGAAGAAGGATACGCGCTCGCCGACGTTCGACTGCCAGTGGGTGGCGTTGTGCAGGCCGGGCGAGACCGTCGTCGCCGAGGCATTGTCCCAGACGATTCCGTAGCCCTTGTTGGTGACCATGAAGGGGACGCAGACGCTCTCGCCGGCGGGGGCATCGTAATTGTGGCGGCAGTCGATCGTGCGGCCCTTGAGGTCGAGCACGCCCTCCTGGTTCTGGCCGAGGCCGTAATAATGTTCGCCCGGCTGCACCGCGAAGCTGGCGCCGACGCGAAAGGTCTTTTCGTCGTTGACGGTGTGCGGCGCCATTTCCCAGCCGGTCATGTCGAGCAGGGTGCGGCCGTCGGCACCGCGCACCGAGATCGCCACCGGCGGCAGCGACGGCGCGAAATAGCGCTGCATCTGCGTCGGCGCCTTGGGCCAGGGCTGCGCGGCGACGGTCAGGGTCAGCGCCGGCGAGGCGAAGACGTCGCCGCTCGCGTCGGTGCGGTGGCTCCAGCCGGCGGCATCGGGCTTGGCGTTGGGGCCTTCGCCCGGCGGGGCAACGGCGAGCGCCTTGTCGAGCGCGATCGTCACCCGGACGATGTTGGGAGCATAGGGTTCGATCGAGACGATGCCACCGTTGCGGTCGACGATCGCCAGCGGATCGGCCGCGGCAGGCAGCGCGGCGAGCGATGCGATCGCCGTCCCCGCGGCCAGCAGATGGCGCAGAAGGCCTGGCTTGCGGATGGCGCGCGTCGGCTGAGTCATCGAATCTCTCCCCCCGGACCAATCACTTGCCCGTTCCGTCTTTTACTTATGAGGGGATCGTTCACCCGTGCAAGCGGCAACCGTGGCTAGCCCTACCTTCGTCGCGCTTTGCGGCTAGCGTGGCGCGCGGCAGTGCCGCGCGATGAAATCCTGATGCGGCGGCATATGGGCGGCGGCGGCGGCGGTGACCTTGCCGATCCGGTCGAGCGCCGCACGCGCATCGGCGAGCGGCAGGGCGGCGCCGAGCGGATCGTACCCCGACGCGGTCAGCCCCTGGCCGTCCATTACCGCCAGCCAGCTCGTCTTGGTGAACAATTCGTCGGTCTCGCGGAACACGCGGCCGGTGCGGCGATAGATGGCGATCCGCTCCGCCAGCGTGTCCGGGATCGGCATCTCGGCGAGCCGTCGCCAATAAGCGGTGTCGCGGCGACCGGTGGCGTGGAAGTGGAGGATGACGAAGTCGCGGATGCTGTCGAACTCGGTCGCCATCAGCCGGTTGTAGCGGCGGATGTCGGCAGGCTCGAACGCGCGCGTCGGCAGCATCTCGAGCAGGCGCGCGATGCCCGACTGGATCAGATGGATGCTGGTCGACTCCAGCGGCTCGAGAAAGCCGCCGGACAGGCCGAGCGCGACGCAATTGCGCACCCAGAGCGCCGATCGCCGCCCCGCGCGGAAGCGCAACGTGCGCGGCTCGGCCAGCGCCTCGCCTTCGAGATTGGCGAGCAGGGTCGCGGTCGCCTCGTCTTCCGAGATATGGTCGGCGGCGAAGACATAGCCGTTGCCGACGCGATGCTGCAGCGGGATACGCCATTGCCAGCCGGCGGCGCGGGCGGTGGCGCGGGTATAGGGCGGTGGCGGCCCGGTGACCGCGCTCGGCACCGCGGCCGCGCGATCATTGGGGAGCCACGCCGACCAATCCTCGAACCCCGCACCGAGCGTGTCGCCGAGCAGCAGCGACCGGAATCCCGAACAGTCGACGAACAGGTCCGCCTCGACCCGTCCGCCGTCGGCGAGCGTCACCGCCTCGATGAAGCCGTCCGCACCGCGCAGCACGACGTCGACGACCCGCCCCTCGCGGCGGACGACGCCGGCGGCCTCGGCGCGACCACGCAGGAAGCGGGCATATAGCGCGGCGTCGAAGTGGAAGGCATAGCCGATATGCGCCAGTGGCGTGTTGCCGGGCTGCGGCCGCATGAATTTGCCCGTGGCTGCGGCGGCCGCGCAGATCGAATAATCGGACAACGGACCCGCCGCGCCCTCGGCTTGCAGCCGTCGCCACAGCGCCTCGAACGGCACCGCGCCGAGATCGATGCCGTAGACGCCGAACGGGTGGAAATAGCGCTGGCCGAGCGCGCGCCAGTCGACGAATTCGATGCCGAGCTTGAACGTGCCGCCGGTCGCACAGACGAAATCGTCCTCGTCGATGCCGAGCAAGGCGTTGAACGCCTGGATCGGCGGGATCGTCGCCTCGCCGACACCGACGGTGCCGATCTCCTCCGACTCCACGAGCGTGATCGCCGGACCGTGCGGGCCGAGCACGCGCGCGAGCGCCGCCGCCGCCATCCAGCCGGCGGTGCCGCCGCCGATGATCGCGATGCGGCGGATCGCGCCGTCTTGCCCGCTCATGCGCTCGCCCGGCATTGGAGGAACAGATTGCCGGTCAGCCGTCCGCGCCGCGGATCGGCGGCGGCGTCCGGCAGATGCGCGATCAGCCCCGAATGGAGCAATGCCGCGCGATAGAGCACGAGCCGGTCGCAGCGTGCCGCGACCGCACCGATCCGCTCGAAGCGCGCGTCGGACTCGATCCGATAGCCGGGCGGCGGTGGATCGGCGCGTTCGCGGTCGAGCGCGGCGTGATAGGCCGGCAGGCGTTCGGCATCGATCGTCTCGAACCCGGTGGCGCGATGGCGGAAGAAGCCGGTGCCGTCGGCATTGTCCGGCGACAGGAAATGCACGGTCGCGAATTGCAGCCGGTCGGCGGTGTCGACGTGCGGGACGCGCTGGTCGGGGCTCAGCGCATCCGCCGGCGTGGTGACCAGCGAGAAATTGCCGCGCGCGCGTGCCGGCACGACCGGGCCGGTGCCGAAATGCGCGGCGATCAGCGGCAGCACGAAGCGCACCATCGCATCGAGATAGCCGACCGGTGCCGGGCCGAGCAGTCCGGGATAGCCGCTGCCCGCGCGCGCCGCGTCGGTGAACCGCGCGCGCGCGGTGATCTCGACCAGCGCCGCCGGGTCGCCGCTGGCGCCGTCGATCACCACCACCGGCTCACGCTCCTCGCCGACGCGCAGGATCTCGATCGCGCCGGGAGCGGCGAACCAGGGCGTGGCGGCAGCATGCGGCGCGGCGGTCGACATCGGTGTCAGAACTCGTTGTTGATATAGAAGACGAAGCCGCGGCTGCCGTCGCCGGCATCGGCGACGAGCACCGGCCCCGGCGTATAGCCGCGGGCGAGCAGATCATGCTCGAACTGCTTGTCGCGAAAGGCGGTCACCATCGTCGCCTCCGTCTGCCCCGCCGGCAGCGGCCCCGCAACCTCGCAAGCGGTCCGCACGCAACTGACGTGGACGGGCGCGGCGGCGGCGAAGACCGGCAGGCGCGCGACTGCGGCGGTCATCGCCACCTCCACCGGCGCGGCGGCGGCGGCTGGCGGCGGCTGCGTCGTCATCACCGCCGCCATCATCCGCACGTCGCCGCCGCGACGATCGTGCTTGGCGAGCGTCTCGACCAGTTTGCGCTCGGGCCGCTCGCGCACCGGCGCGGGTGAGGCGCTCGGCGTGGCAGTGGGGCGGACGACGGTGACCGGTGCGCTGACCACCGCGACCGCCGCGGGGGGCGATGCGGGCGGACGGGTCCGGTGATGCACGGCATAGCCGCCGGCGAGCGCCAGCGCTGCGGCGGTGGACACGGCGGCCCAGCCTTTCCTCTGCATAATCCTCTCCCCTGGCATGATCGTCCTGCCTGTTGTCCGACATGATAGAGGAAGGTCTGGCGCTGTAAAGCTGGCGAAACCCACGGAAATGCGATGGTAGCGCTAGCGTTGGCGCCTCGGTCTATTCTCAACATGACATCCATATGTCATACATAATTGCCGACGGAGATCGGCTGATGAGGAGAGGAATGATGTTGAGAAAAACTCTGGCGCTGGGCGCCGCGATGGTGGCGCTGGCGCTGCCCGGCGTCGCCTGGGCGAGCGCGCAGACCGTCAACAACGGCTCGCAGTTCGTCACCACGACGGGCGGGCAGATCGACGCGCACGGCGGCGGCGTCATCAAGGTCGGCAGCTATTATTATTTCCTCGGCGAGAATCGGAACCCGGATTATTCCTTCCGTGCGGTGTCGATGTACCGATCGACCGATCTCAAGACCTGGGAATTCCGCAACGACGTGCTGAAATCCTCGTCGGCGAGCGAGCTGAACGGCGCCAACATCGAACGGCCAAAGATCCTCTACAATGCCGCGACCCGCAAATACGTGCTGTGGGCGCATTGGGAGAATGGCAAGGACTATGGCGAGGCGCGCGTCGCGGTGGCGACGTCGGACACGGTCGACGGCAATTACACCTATCTCGGCAGCTTCCGGCCACTCGATTATGATTCACGCGACATGACGGTGTATCAGGACAGCGACGGCACCGGCTATCTGATCTCGTCGTCGAACGTGAACTACGACCTCAACGTCTACAAGTTGAGCGCGGACTATACCAAGGTCGATTCGCTGCTCACCGTCATCAAGGGCTATCATCGCGAAGCGCCCGCGCTGGTCAAGCGCAACGGCGTCTACTTCCTGATCACCTCGGGCGCCACCGGCTGGAACCCCAATCGCGCCGCCTATTTCACCGCGACCAGTCTCGCCGGGCCGTGGACCGGGCCGACCTATTTCGGTCACGACACCACCTACAATTCGCAATCGACCTATATCCTGCCGGTGCAGGGATCGAGCGGCACGTCCTATCTCTACATGGGCGATCGCTGGGGGCCGGCGATCGGCCAGATCGTCAACGATTCGACCTATGTGTGGCTGCCGCTGACCTTTCCGACGAACACCTCGCTCGATTTCACCGGCACCGCGTCGCAGATCACGATCGATGCGGCGGCGGGCACGATCGCGCTCGGCTCGCCCAACACGCAATTGGTCAAGATGCAGGTCGCGCACAGCGGCCAGTGCGCCAACATCAGCAACGATTCGCCTTACTATAACGGCACGGCGATCCAATGGACCTGCACCAACACCAGCAACGAACTGGTCGAGCGCCGTCCGATCGGCAATTACACGCAATATGTCGTGCAGCGCAGCGGGCTGTGCCTCGCCCAGGCGGACGACAACGGCAGCGGCGGCGCGGTGGTGCAGACCTCCTGCTCGATCGGCGACAAGTCGCAATGGACGTATAACGGCACGACGATCGTCAACCGCGCCTCGGGCTCCTGCCTCGACGTCAACGAAGCCTCGACCGACACGGGCACCAAGCTGATCGTCTGGCCGTGCAACGGCGGCGGCAACCAGCGCTGGACGATGATCAACTAAACGACAGGCGAACGGACCGGCCGCGGCCCCCCCGGCCGCGGCCGTTTTTTGTTCCTGTGCGCCGGGCACAAGAAAGCCGGCGCGATCCGAAGACCGCGCCGGCAGTGGGGAAGCCGTTTAGTAGGTGGCGCGCAGCGACAGGCCGAAGCGGCGGTCGTTGAGCTGATATTGCAGCGGCTGCGCGGCGGTGCCGATGTAGGTGACGTTCATCCGGTTGGTGAGGTTCACCGCATCCGCCGACACCGCGACATGATCGGTGACATTGACGCTGATCGACGCATCCAGCGACGCATAGGGCTTGGCATATTGCGGAATGCCGTTGGCGCCCGCGCCGGTCGTCTGATCGAGATAGCTCGACCGCCAATTGTAGGCGAGGCGGGCGGTCAACGGTCCCTTTTCGTACAGGCCGATCAGATTGTAATTGTGCTTCGACAGCTTCTCCAGCGGCACCTGCGTCGGGATGTTCGATCCAGCCGTCGCGAACGGATTGCTGACGTTCGAGTCGACATAGGTGTAATTGGCCTGGATACCGAACCCGCTGAGCAGGCCGGGCAGGAAGTCGAAGAACTGCTGATAGCCGATCTCGGCGCCCTTCACCGTGCCATTGCCGGAATTGAGCACGGTATTCACGTCATAGGCGCGACCCTGGAAGTTCTGGACCACCACGCCGCTGGCGAGGAAGCCGTCGACCTTCTTGTAGAACAGGCCCGCGGTCAGCGACCCGGTCGGGGCGAAATACCATTCCGCGGTCAGATCGTAATTGTCCGACTCGATCGGGTTGAGCCGCGGATTGCCCGAATTGGCGCTCGGTCGACCGGTGATCGGGCTCACCTGATTGGGGTTGTTGAGCGTCAGGTTGGTCGACAATTGGTCGAAATTCGGCCGCGCGAGACCCTTCGAATAGGCGAAGCGCATCTGGATCTCGTCGGTGAACCGTGCCCGCACGTTGAAGCTCGGCAGCGCCCGGGTGTAGCTCTTGTCGATCGAGAGCGGCGAAATCGTGCCGTCCGAGTTGAAGAGCGTACCCGACGAGACGACCTTGGTCTTCACCAGCCGGACGCCGGCGCCGCCATCGAAGCGGACGCCGCCAGCTTCGAAGGCGTAATCGGCGATGCCCCAGGCGGTGTAGGTCTTCTCGTTCTGCGAATTGAGATCGCCGGGCGTGAACGCGTCCTTCGTCTTCGCGCCGAAGATCGCATAGAGCGCCTTGGTCTGCGCCCACACGCCATTGGCCTGCGGGAAGGCGGGGTAGAGCAGGCCGCCGGTGACGCTGTTGCCGTCGAAGAAGTTCTTCGAGGGGCCGGGCATCGCCAGCTGCGGATTCTGGGTGAGCGGGATGAACGGCGTTCCCGCCGGTGCCGAGCAGCTGCCGTCGGGACCGGTCTGATACAGGCAGACGCCGTTCCAGGTGCCGCGCAGATCGATCGAATTGTCCGAATAGCGGGCGCCGCCGCGCAGCTTCTTCAGGAAGCCGCCCTCGAGATCATATTCAAGGTCGTAGGACAAAGCGAGCTGATCGGCGTCGTTGCGCTGGAGCGAATCGGCGATGAACGTCGTCGCATATTTGCTTGGATCGGTCAGCAGCGCCTTGTTGCGCACGTCCCAGCGTGGCCGGCTGCCGCGCAGATCGAAATCGACGATCTCCTGATTGGGCGCGTTCGCCTCGGTCTGCCCCGCGGCGGTGAACAGCGACAGGACGTTGCCGTTGCGATCGGCGTTGTAATAGCTCTTGAGATATTGCGCGTCGAAGTGGATCTTCGCGCGGTCGGTCGGGCTCCAGTCGGCGCCCAGCGTGAAGTTCTGGCTCTGGCTCCACAATTCCTGGTCGAAGCGGCCGGTCTCGAACAATTGGTTCTGCAGCGCGCCCGACGTGGCATAGCCTTCGTCGTTGAAGGTGAAGGTGGCGCTGGGCAGCGGCCGCGACTGCGTCCCGCCATTGACCGAATAATAATAGGCGCCGCGGCGGTTGAACCAATATTTGGTATATTGATACTGACCGGTCAGCAGCAGATTGTCGGTCGCCTGCCACTGGAGGGCGCTCGCGATGCCGAGCCGGCGACGGTCGCCGAGATCGTCATACACCTGGAAGCCGAGCGGCGCCTTGGCATTGGCCGGCGCGCCCGTGATCGAACCGGCCGGGATCGGCTGCTGCTGGTTGGCGAGGATGCCGTCCTGCCGATATTGGCTCTTCGAATAGACCGCATTCACCAGGAAGCCGATCTCGCCGATGCCGGTGTCGAAGCGGTTGCTGTACAGGCCCGACACCGAATATCCCGGTTTGTCGACGCGGTCGTAGTAATTGCCGCGCGCGGTCAGGCTGACGACCTGCTTGTCCGAATCGAACGGCCGGCGGGTGCGCAGATTGACCGCGCCGCCGACGCCGCCTTCGATGATGTTGGCGGGTGCGTTCTTGTAGACGTCGACGCCCGACAGCAGTTCCGGCGGAATGGCTTCGAGGTCGAAGGCACGGCCGCCGGAGGCCGAATAGACCGCACGGCCGTCGAGGAAGTTCTGCACCTGGGTAAGGCCGCGCACGGTGATCGCGGGCGAGGTACGGTGATCGAAGTCGGTCGCGCCTTCGCCGTAGCGGCGCTGGATCTGCACGCCGGTGACGCGCTGCAGCGCCTCGGTCGTGTTCACGTCGGGCAGCTTGCCGATGTCCTGCGCGCTGATCGAATCGACGATCTGGTCGGAATTGCGCTTGATCGCCTGCGCCGACCGCAGGCTGGCGCGGACGCCGGTGACGATGATGTCCTGATCGTTCGTCGGATCGCTCGCCGCCTGATCGCTGGTCTGCGACACGGTGCCGGTTGCTTGTGCGGCCGGTATCGTCGTCTGTGCATGCGCCGCGCCGGCCAGTGCGACGAACGATGCGCCCGCGAACAGACGCACGTAAGTGCCCTTCATGGTCCCTCTCCCCAATAATACCGACATGAGTGCCGTGTAATGTCCTACATATAACGAGTCGGATTATGCCGGACAAATGAAATTTGCAGGTGGATCGGTTGCGGCCTATCGATGGGACGGCGATCCCTCGCCATGCCCTTGGGAAGGTTCATAAAAAATTGGCGAAACGCGAACGGATCAGGCCAGCGCACGTGACGATCGCGCGGACGCTCGGCGTCGCGATCGTCACCGGCGACTATACGCCGGGCGAGACGATTCCCGGCGAGTTCGATCTTGCCGACCGGTTCGGCGTGGCGCGCAACGTCATCCGCGAGGCGCTGCGTATGCTGACCGCCAAGGGCTTGATCGAAAGCCGGCGCAAGACGGGAACGCGGGTCCGCGAACGGGTCGACTGGAACCTGCTCGATACCGAGATGCTCGGCTGGATGTTCGAGGGCGAACCGCCGGTCGGCTTCGTCAAAAGCCTGTTCGAACTGCGGCTGATCGTCGAACCGGCCGCCGCCGCGCTCGCCGCGACGCATCGCACCGCGCGGCAATTGTCGCGACTCGGTCACGCGCTCGAACTGATGACGCACCACGGTCTGGAGAGCGTCGCGGGTCAGGCGGCGGACGAGCAATTCCACGCGGTATTGCTCGAGGCGACCGCCAACGAGCTGCTCGGCAGCCTGTCGAGCAGCATCTCGTCGGCGGTGCGCTGGACGACGTTCTTCAAATATCGCGTCGTCGCCGATTACATCGATTCGATCCCGCAGCATCAGGCCTTGTTCGAGACGATCGCGCGCGCCGACCCGGCGGCGGCGCATGCCGCGGCGACCGCACTGATCGAACAGGCGCAGCGCGATACCGAACAGGCGATGCGGATCGCTTGATCCAAGTTGCATCTTGACCGTCTCCGCAGCGGAAGTCATGTCCTACATATAAAATAGGGCAGGA
This sequence comes from Sphingomonas sp. 2SG, assembly GCF_005503285.1. Classification (NCBI taxonomy): domain Bacteria; kingdom Pseudomonadati; phylum Pseudomonadota; class Alphaproteobacteria; order Sphingomonadales; family Sphingomonadaceae; genus Sphingomonas; species Sphingomonas sp. 2SG. The sequence goes on along the minus strand of NZ_SCMZ01000015.1, from coordinate 48,832 downwards.
GCGGACGATGGAGCGACGGTCGGTGACGCGATGTGCCTGGACGTCCGGCATCGGGCGTGCTGCTGCCGCGCTGCTGCTCGCCGGCGGCGTCGTGGCGGCGCCGCTGGCGGCGCAGGACAGCCGCTTCGTCGCCACCGACGCGGGCAAGCCGGCGCTGCGCGTCGATGGGCAACCTTTCCTGCTGCTCGGTATCCAGCTCAACAATTCCAGCGGCTTCCCCGCCGAACTGCGCCGCCTCGCGCCCGCGATCCGGCGGAGCCATGCCAATACGGTGATGGCGCCGATCGGATGGGAATCGGTCGAGCCGGTGGAGGGGCGGTTCGACTGGACGGTGGTCGACGAGCTGATCGCAGAGGCACGCGCGCAGCAGGTGCGGCTGGTGCTGCTGTGGTTCGGGACGTGGAAGAACGCCAACATGAGCTACACGCCCGCCTGGGTGAAGCGCGACACCGCGCGCTTCCCGCGGGTCGTCGACGCGCTGGGCAAGCCGATCGAGGTGCTGTCACCGATCGCCGCCGCCAGCCGCGACGCCGATGCGCACGCCTTCGCTGCGCTGATGGCGCATCTGAAAGCCGTCGACGGGCGGCAGAAGACCGTCGTCATGGTGCAGGTGGAGAATGAGGCGGGGACGCTCGGCGCCGATCGCGATCATGCGCCCGCCGCCGAGGCGCTGTTCCGCGCCGCGGTGCCCGCCGACATGCCGAGCGCGAAACCCGGCGACTGGACCGCCAATTACGCCGAGCGCGCGCCCGAGGCATTCATGGCCTATCACACCGCGCGCTATATCGGCGCGGTCGCGGCGGCGGGGAAGCGCGCCTATGATCTGCCGCTCTACGTCAACGTCTGGCCGCGCGAGCAGCCGGGTCTGCTGCGGCCGGGGGACAGTTCGCCCTCGGGCGGCGCGGTGTCGTGGCTGTTGCCGCAATGGCGCGCGCTGGCACCCGCGATCGACGTCGTCGGCGTCGACAATTACGACACCAATGTCGCGCCTTATACCGAGATCGCGCGCGCCTATGACGTGCCCGGCAATCCCCTGTTCGTGCCGGAGACGGGCGGCAGCATGGCGCATGCCCGCCACGCCTTCTGGACGCTGGCGCAGCCGCATGCGGTCGGCATCGGCAAATTCGGCATCGGCGCGGACTTCGGCCTTAAGGACGGGCAGGCGGCGGAGGAGCCGATCGCGCTCGATTATCGTCTGCTGCGCGAGGCGGCGCCGTTCCTGCTGCCGCTGCGCGATGCGGGGCAGGTGCGCGTCGCGGTCGAGGAAGACGGTATGGCGAACGTGCCGCTCGTCTTCGGCGACGTGGATCTCGTCGCACGCTTCGGCGAGGTGCGCGACGGCTATGGCGGGCCGCGCGGGCAGGGCAACAAGGACCTGTCCGGCCGGGTGATCATCGCACGCGCCGCGCCCGATCGCTTCCTGCTCACCGGCGCGAGTGCCAACCTCAAGTTCGCGCCGAGGCTCGGCGCGGCGGGCGGCATCCAGCTCGTCACGGTCGAGGAGGGGCATTTCGAGGGCGGCCGCTGGGTGCGCGAGCGCCTGCTCAACGGCGACGAGACCGCGTTCGGGCTGATCCTGCCGCCGGAGGGGAAGACGCTGATGGTCACCGTGCAGGAGAATCGATGATGTGGCGTGCCGCTTTTGCACTGATGCTCGCGCTGCCGATCGCGGCCGCGCCGGCGCCGACCCCCGCACCGCTGACGATGCCGGCGATGCCGCTGCACGATCCGTGGATCGTCGCCGATGCCGCGACGCGCACTTATTGGCTGTTCACCACCAATCAGGCGGAGATGACCGGCGACAAACGGCTCGGCATCATGGCCTATACCAGCCGCGACCTGAAGCATTGGACGCGCCCGACCGTCGTCTTCGCGCTGCCGGACGGCACCTGGGCCAATGACGGTGCCTGGGCGCCCGAGGTGCATCGCTGGCGCGGTCGCTGGTATCTGCTCACGACCTTCCACAACGAAACCGCCAGGCTCGCCAAGCCGGGAACGCATCGCCGCGGCACCGTGCTGGCGGTGGCGGACCGGCTCGGCGGGCCGTTCACGCTGTTGCGCGACGGCGACCCGATCGCCCCGAAAGAGCTGATGACGCTCGACGGCACGCTCCACGTCGATCGCGCCGGTAAGCCGTGGCTGGTCTATGCGCACGAATGGGTACAGGCGCGCGACGGCACGATCGAGGCGCTGCCGCTCGATGCGACGCTCAAGGCGGCGGGCGCGCCCCGCTTGCTCTTCCGCGCCTCGGAGGCGCCCTGGGCATCGGGCCGGCCGCAGAAGGAGGGCGACAAGATCTACGTCACCGACGGGCCGGAGCTGTTCCGCACCCGCACCGGCCGGCTGTTGATGCTCTGGTCGAGCTATGACGATCGCGGTTCCTACGTGCAGGGCGTCGCGCGCTCGCGCAGCGGCGAACTTGCCGGCCCGTGGGAGCAATTGCCGCCGCTGGTCCGCGCCGACAGCGGCCACGGCATGATCTTCCGCCGCTTCGACGGCGGGCTGATGATGGTGCTGCACCGCCCGTTCCACAATGCGCGCGGCAAATTATACGAGATGCGCGACACCGGCGACAGCGTCGCGGTGGTGCGCGGGGCGAGCGAGCTCGACGGCGAGACTCACCCCACCCATGGAGGCTGACGCGATGACGATCCGATCCCTAGTCGCCCGCGCGCTGCTGCCCGCCGCGGCGCTGCTGGTCAGTGCGGCGGATGCGCCGGCACGCTGGGACGCGACGGGTGCGGGCAATCCGCTGCTGCCGGGCTATTTCGCCGATCCGTCGATCGTCCGCGACGGCGGCCGCTGGTACGTCTTCGCGACGATCGATCCGTGGGGCGGCGATACGCTCGGGCTCTGGACCTCGGACAATGGCCGCGACTGGACCTTCTCGCAGCCGAACTGGCCGACGAAACAGGCGGCGACCAGCCCGACCTCGGGTGATTCCAAGGTCTGGGCGCCGTCGGTGGTCAAGGCGGCGAACGGCCGCTGGTATATGTACGTCTCGGTCGGCAGCGAGATCTGGGTCGGCAGCGCGCCTTCGCCGGCAGGGCCATGGGCCGACGCCAATGGCGGCAAGCCGTTGGTCGCGCGCGACTTCGCGCCCGCCTATCATATGATCGACGCCGAGGCGTTCATCGATAGCGACGGGCAGGCCTATCTCTATTGGGGGTCGGGGCTCAACTGGACCAACGGCCATTGCTTCGTCGTCAAACTGAAGCCCGACATGGTGACGTTCGACGGCGTTCCGCGCGACGTCACCCCCGCGAACTATTTCGAGGGGCCGTTCATGGTGAAAGCGGGGAAACGCTATGCGCTGACCTATAGCGACGGCAACACGACCAAGGACACGTACAAGGTCCGCTATGCGATCGGCGACACGCCGTTCGGCCCGTTCAGGGAGGCCGCCGACAGCCCGATCCTGACCACCGATGCCAGCCGCGACATCATCAGCCCCGGCCATCACGCGGTTTTCCGCAGCGGCGGTCAGGCCTATATCCTCTATCATCGTCAGGCCTTGCCGTGGCCGCGCGACGGCGAGGAGGTGTTGCGCCAGATCGCGGTCGATCCGCTGCGCATCGGCACCGACGGCACGCTGGCGCGGGTGGCGCCGTCGCATGGCGGCGCGGTGAAGGGCTTCGCGCCGGCGCGGGCGCGGGGCTTGCGCTGGCAGGCGTCGGGGAGCGGCGAGGGGGCCTATGGCGCGGCGCGTGCGGCGGACGACAATTACGCGACCTTGTGGCGCGATGGCGGTGAGGGGGCGGCGACGCTGGTGGCCGATCTCGGCGCGGTACGCGCGGTGACGGGCAGCCGGCTGCGGCCGGAATATGCGACGCGGACCTATACGGTCGGCATCGAGGCTTCGGACGACGGCCTGGCGTGGCACACGGTGGTGCCGACGGCGGCCCGATCGGGCTCGCCGATCGCGCTGCCGCATGCGCTGCGCACGCGCTACCTGCGGCTGACGACGGCCAGCGGCAAGGACGGCTATTGGGAGTGGTCGATCGACTGACGTCTTGCGGTCGCACGTGTCTTTTGGGCGGGCGAGTCGGACCGCGCCGGTTCGGGAACGGTCAAAGCGGTTTCTGCATCCGGATCAATGGGATCGCTATACCGTTCGCCACAGCCTCGACGGTTTCCACCGGCTGATAGCCGTTCACCGCATAGAGACGCTCTCCGCTCAACGTGGCCATCAATTCGACGCTGGTGAAACCATGCGAAGCAGCGGCGTCCTCGCATCCCTTCAGGATAAGCCGGCCTACACCCTGCCGGACGAAATCGGGATCCGTGTACATCGCCCTGATCCTTGCGGGATGCTGCGCCGGATCGAGAAGCTCGGGCGCGCGCAATGCGCTGCTATGATCGCCCCCGTAGAGAGTCGCCCGCTTGCTCCAACCGCCGCAACCCATGATGACCCCGTCGCGCTCGGCGATCAGGTAGGTGCCGTCCTCGATCAGCTGCGTGTCCAATCCCATGATCGCGTGACTGGCTGCGACCTGTTCCGGGGACAGCAAGCCGGTTTGAAGCGCATCGATCGCCCGTTCCATGAGCGCCTTGAGTGCCGGGATATCCTGCCGGGTGGCCCATCGTGTCCGGGGAGCGTCGTCGGTCAAAGCGGTCATGTCACATCCAAGCTGGTCGCCCGCTTGGCAGTCTAGCTTCGGGCGTTGCGCCTGTCAGCCGGGACCGCGACCCGTCCGGGCCACCACTATCACCCGGCTTGACACGCCACTGGCTTCCCCCGCCCGCGCGTCAGCACCAAAGTCACCACCGACTGCGCCGGCGCGGTCACCCCCGCGACGCAGCGCGCATCGTGCGTTGCATCGGTCAGCACCGCCTGCGCGCGCCAGCCCTGTGGCACCACCAGCGTCCGCGGCGCCACCCCGCCGTTGACGTGGACTAGCACCAGCGTCGCGCCATCCGGCGACAACGCCCCCGCGGTGTCGAGATCGTCGACCGGCACCAGTCGATAGCCGGGGCGGATATAGCGGCTGAACTGCGCCATCGCCCAATATTTGCGCGTGACGTGGATCGCATGCGGCCCCGCCGCCGGCGCCGCCAGATCGGCCTTGATCAGCCCCCAGTTCGAGGTCGGCTTGCCGTTGCCGCCCGAGAGGTTCTCCACCGCCTGCCAGAATACCCAGGCCGCCGGCTCGAGCCTCTTGAGATCGGCGACGACGTGATCGGCGAAGGCGAGCGCCGAAGGCATGCCGTCGAAATTCTCCCGATCGCCGTCGAGCGGCGTATCGTTCTCGCTCATCCACAGCCGGATGCCCGCCGCGCGGGCGGCATCGCGCGCACCCGTCTGGTACAAGGTGCCGTAGCTGTGGACGTTGAGCTGGCCGACCCGCGCCAGCGTCGCCGGTGGATAGGCCGCGACATCGGCGAGGAACAGCCGGGAGTTGGTCTCGTCCGGCGCCGAGACGACCGTCGCCAGCCCGCGCGCCCTGAGTGCCGCGTCGCTGGCGTCGATCATCGCCGCCTGCCGCGCCGGGCTCCAGTGGGCGCCCTCCTGCGTGTTGGCGGCATGCCAATAATCGGTGTTGGGCTCGTTCACCGGCGACAGCGTGCGGAAGGTGATATGATGCCGCCGCTGCAATTCCTCGACGCTGCGCGCGAGATAGGCGGCAAACGCGCCTTCCTGACCGGGGCGCAGATTGTCGTCGGTCCGCTTCTCCGCGCCCGAGACCTTGCCCGAGACGGTCATGAACCACGGCGGCGAGTTGGAGAAGGCCTCGAAGATCGCGCCCGGCACGCGCGCGTGGATCGCGTCGAGCCACCAGCGCTGGTTGGCATCCTGCGACCAGTCCCACATCCGCGGATCGTCGGCGCGCCAGTCCTGCGCCTGCGTGCCGGGCGGCAGCCGCCAGAAGCCCGGCACCGCCGCGCCGGTGCGCAGATAGGGCTTGGTGTCCGCGGCATCGCCGCCGCCGATATTGTAGCGCGCGATCGTCCAGCCGAGCCCCCGCCCGGTATAGAATAAATCGGCGAGCCGCGTCCGCTCCGCCTCCGGCCAGCCGCCGGTGACGTTGGCGAACCAGGCGAGCGCGGTCCCCCAGCCCTCGAACACCGTCGACGGCCGGTCGACGGCGGGGCGCAGCATGACGGTCACCGGCCGCGTCACCGACGGCGCCGGTGCCGCCGCGGTGCCGAGCAGCAGCGCGGCGAGCAGCGCGCCGATCCGCTTCACGCCACCGACCCCGGCGCCGCGGTCGGTGCCGACAGCATCCGCACCTCGTAGATGTCGACCTCGCCGCGCTTGCCGGTGAAGACGACCTTCGCCGCCGCCTTGCCCTGTTCGCCGGCGCTGCGCAGCGGATAGTCGATCGCGACGAAGCCCTCCTGCGGCTTCGCCTCGCGTGCATCGGTGGCGAGCGGCGTGCCGTCGACGCTGATCGCCAGTTCGCGATTGCCGACGTCGCCGCCCCAATAGACGACGCGCAGCACCGCCGGCCCCGGGCGGCGCTGCAGCGTCAGCGCGATCGTCTCGCCGGCGCGCAGCTTGCGTGCGGACCGGCCGTGGAGCTGCACCGTCTCGGGCTTGCTGGCGGTGAAGGCGTGGTCGCGCTCGGGCTGCATCTCGCCGAGATAGGCGACGTCGGCGGTGCGCCGCGCGAGCGCCTGCCGTTCCTGCTGCGCGCGCAGATAATCGGGCTTGGCCGCCGCCCAGGCCGCGGCGGTGAAGGTCGGGAAATAGACCGCGGTGCGTCGCTCATATTGCGCGTAGAAGGGGCTGAGCTGGAGCGGTTCGCCCAGCGCCGAGCGCGCGGTGAAGCGGTGGGCGCCACCCGCGGTGCGCAGTGCGGTGGTCGCCGAGCCGTCGACGGTGAGCGCCGGGCCCAGCCCGTCGAACGCCTCCGCCGCGGCGCCCATGTCGGCGGCGAGCACCAGCGGGCCATGCGTGAAGGCGATCATCGTCGGATCGTCCGGCGTTGGCTCGGCCTGCAAGTGCATCGGCAGCGTCACGCGGATCCGGTCGCCCGCCTGCCAGCGCCGGTCGATGACGGCATAGCCGTCGCGCATCGTCGCCGGCGCCGGCTTGCCGTTGAGTTCGACGGTCGCACCCTGCGCCCAGCCGGGGATGCGCAGCGCGATCGGCTGCGCGGGGCGGCCGGCGCGGCGGACGGTGAGCGTCGCCTCGCCCTCGCTCGGCATGCGCGTGTCGAGATCGAGCGCGAGCCCCTGCCAGTCGAGGCTGCTCGGGATGTAGAGATTGACGTAGAGCGTCCTCGCCTTGCCCGCGTCATGCCAGTAGATCGAGTCCGCGTGTTTTGCGTGGCTCTCCATCCCCGAGCCGACGCAGCACCAGAAGCTCTCCTCCGCGGTCGAATAGCTGCGCCGCGCGCCCGCCGACAGCGGCATGAAATAGACGAACTGGCCGGTATCGGGCCGCTGGTGCGCGAGGATATGGTTGAGCTGAACGCGTTCGTAATAGTCGAACCACTGCGCCTTCGGCTCCCAGGCATAGAGGTGCCGGGTGAGTTTCAGCATATTGTAGCTGTTGCACGCCTCGCACGTCGCCTCGGTGATCCGCTTCGACAATTGATCGGGCTGGCCGAAATGCTCGCGCTCCGAATTGCCGCCGATGACATAGCTGTGGTGATGGGTGACGCGGTCGTGGAAGAAGCGCGCGGCGCTGGCATGCGCGGGATCGCCGGTCAGCTCGTACAGGCGGGCGAGGCCGATCAGCTTGGGGATCTGCGTATTGGCGTGCAGTCCGGCGAGCTGGTCGCGGCCGGCGGTAAGCGGGTCGAGCACCGCCTTGTGGCGGATCTTCTGCGCCATGCGCAGCCAGCGCGGATCGCCGGTCAGCGCATAGGTTTCGGCATAGGTCTCGTTCAGCCCGCCATGTTCGGCGCGCAGCACTTGCTGCATCTGCGCCTCGCTCAACGGTTCGAGCACGCCCGCCAGATAGCCGGCGAGCGCGACCGCGATTGGCAGCGCGCGCGGGTTGCCGGCGAGCGTATGCGCGTCGAGCAGCCCGGCATGGACCTTGTGCCAGGTGTAGAGCGGCACCCAGCCGCCGTTGAGGTCAAAGCCGCCGGTGCGGATGTCGCCGCGGCGCACCTCCTCGAACACGACCTTGCCGTCGATCGTCTTGCCGTCGCGCTCCACCGTGGTGCCGCCGCAATAGCCGTCGCCATGCGCCGCCTGGATGCGTGCCATCTCGGCGAGCGCATGGTCGAGCGTCGCGGCGACTTCGCGATCGCCGGTATTGGCGACGACCAGCGCACAGGCCGACAGCCAGTGGCCGAGCGAATGGCCGGCGATTCCCTGCGCCTCCCAGCCGGCATAGACCGGCTTGGGCGCGGGCAGCTTCGCCGACACATAGAAATTGTGCAGCAGCCGCTCGGGATCGAGCGACAGCAGATAGCGGCGGTTGGCGGCGAAAGCGTCGGCGAAATGCGACGGCCTGAGCCGGACGTGGCGCATCGGCACCGGTTCGACCCTGGTCGCCTTGTCGGCGGGCAACGTCGCGGCGAACGCCGGTCCGGCGAAGACCAGCGCGCTCGCGCCGCCGAGCAAGGTACGGCGGGTGACGCTCATGGATGCGCAGCCATGCTGCGGCGTGTCTGCTTCTGCCGATCCCGTCATCGTTCCTCCCGAGCGCATCGCTGCCGCCGTCCTTGTCCGGTCTATGATTTGTCAGACTAGAGATGGCGATTTTGCGCGTCAACGCGGCTGCACCCGAAGCGCCCGGCAGGACGGCGCGCCACCGTATACGTTGGCCTTGCGCCGCCCGAATAAGCCGATATGTCTGACAACAAGAAGACAAATACAGGGAGCGGAAACATGCGACACGCATGGTTGTGGGCGGGAATCATCGGCAGTGTCGTGGCGAGCGCCGCGCTGGCACAGGACGGCGCGCCGCAGGTGCAGCCGGTACAGGTCGACCCGTCCCGCCCCGATTGGGAGAATCCCGCGGTGTTCGCCCGCGGCAAGCTGCCCGCCAGCGCCACCGGCTTCCCGTTCGAGAGCCGGGCGAAGGCGCTCGCCGGCGACGAGGCGGCGTCCGCGCGCCATGTCTCGCTCGACGGCACCTGGAGCTTCGCTTTCTCCCCCGATGCCGACCGGCTGCCGGCCGGGTTCGAGCGGCCCGACTATGACGTGTCGACGTGGAAGCAGATCAAGGTGCCCGCCGACTGGCAGACGCAGGGCTTCGACCAGCCGCGCTACAACAACATCACCTATCCGTTCCCGGCCAACCGGCCGCTGATCCCGCATGCGACCAATCCGGTCGGCTCCTATCGCCGCGACGTCACCGTCCCGGCGAACTGGACCGGGCAGGACGTCATCCTCCATATCGGTGCGGCAGGCTCGGCCTATTACGTCTGGGTCAACGGCGAGAAGGTCGGCTATTCCGAGGACAGCAAGCTGCCGAGCGAGTTCGACGTGACCAGATGGGTCAAGCCGGGCAGGAACACCGTCGCGATCCAGATCTTCCGCTGGTCGGACGGCAGCTATCTGGAGGATCAGGATTTCTGGCGCGTGTCGGGGATCGAGCGCTCGGTCTATCTGATGGCGGCGCCCAAGGTGCGCGCGCGCGACGTCTTCGTCCATGCCGGGCTCGACGCGGCCTATCGTGACGGCCGGCTCGCGGTCGACGTCGCGGTGACGCCGGGCAGCGCGGCGAGCGTGCGGCTGGTGCTGCTAGACGGCGCGCGGCAGGTGCTCACCCGGACGCAGCCCGTCGCGGCCGCCGCGGCGGAGCGCAAGCTGACGCTGACCGCGGACGTGCCGGCGGTGAAGCCATGGACCGCGGAGACGCCCGATCTCTACACGCTCGTCACCGAACTGGTCGATGCGCGCGGCACGGTGCTGCAATCGACCGCCCGTGCGATCGGCTTCCGCACCGTCGCGATGCTGAACGGGCAGGTCACCGTCAACGGCAAGCCGATCACGATCCGCGGCGTCAACCGCCACGAACACGATCCCGAGACCTTCCACGTCGTCAGCCGCGCCTCGATGGAGCGCGATATCCAGCTGATGAAGCGGAACAACGTCAATGCGATCCGCACCTCGCATTATCCCAACGACCCGTATCTCTACGATCTCGCCGACCGCTACGGCCTGTACGTCATGGACGAGGCGAATATCGAGAGCCACGCCTATATGGATTACGCCAATCGCGTTCCCGACGAGCGGTCGAAATATCAGATCGGCTTCGATCCGGCGTGGAAGGACGCGCATGTCAGTCGCGTCGCCAATATGGTCGAGCGCGACAAGAACCATGCCTCCGTGATCTTCTGGTCGCTCGGCAACGAGGCGGGGATCGGCCCCAATTTCCGTGCCGCCGCCGAGGCGGCGCGGGCGCGCGATCCGGGCCGGCTCATCTCCTATCTCGGCTGGGGGACGTTCGGCGGCATCCACGATCACCGCCCCAACGATTTCGCCGACATCTATGCGCCGATGTACGATCCGGCGGTGCGGATGGCCGATTACGCCGCCAACTGGAATTTCAAACAGCCGATGATCCAGTGCGAATATGCGCATATGATGGGCAATTCGGGCGGTAACCTGAAGGAATATTGGGACACGATCTACGCCCATCCCGACAAGTTGCAGGGTGGCTTCGCCTGGGACTGGGTCGACCAGTCGATGTACCGCTACACCAAGGACGGGCGGCGCTATTGGGGTGACGGCGGCGAATATGGCCCCAATCCGGGTGGCGATATCGAGTTCGGCGACGGCCTGTTGCAGTCGGACCGCACGCCGAACCCGCAATTGTTCGAACTGCGCAAGGTCTATGCGCCGGTGCAGTTCGACGGCTTCGACCCGGCGAGCGGGCGTGTCACCGTGCGCAACCGCCACGACTTCCGCGATCTGTCTGGCTTCGATTTCGACTGGGAGCTGGCCGAGAACGGCGTCGTCGTCGCGCAGGGTGCGCTGCCGCCGCAGAGCGTCGGGCCGCGTGCCGCCGGTTCGCTGACGCTGCCGGTGGCGAGCTGGACGCGCAAGCCGGATGCCGAATATTTCGTGACCGTCCGGGTCCGCGCCAAGGCCAATGCGATCCCCGCGGTGGCGGGCGGCACGACGCTCAGCTTCGAGCAATTCGCGCTCGGTGGCGCCGCGTCGCTCGGCACGCCGCCGGCTGCGGGCAAGGTCGACCTGCGCCAGTCGGGCGGCGCGATCACGCTGGCGGCGGGCGGGGCGAGCCTGGAGATCGATCGTGCGACCGGTCTGGTGCGCCGCTACGCCGCGGACGGGCGCGAGCTGGCGTCCGGAGGCGCACCGCACTTCTGGCGCGCGGTCACCGACAACGATCTCGGCATCGGCACCGCCGAACAGCTCAAGGTCTGGAAGACGATGAGCGACACGCGCCGCGTCACCGCGGTGCGTCAGGCGAAGACCGACGCGGGCGCGAGCGTCACCGTCGACTATGCGCTCGGCGATGGCGATGCGACCTTCACCACCGTCTATACGATGGCGGGTGACGGTACGGTCGAGGTGCAGGGCGCGCTGACCCCGCTGAAGACCAAATTGCCCTCTCCGTTCCGCGTCGGCCTCGCCTTCGCGCTGCCGACCGATATCACGACGGTCGAATGGTATGGCCGCGGGCCGCATGAAAGCTATGTAGACCGCAAGACCTCGGCGCCGATCGGCCTGTGGCGTGGCGCGATCGCCGCGCAGGACCACGATTACATCCGCCCGCAGGAAACCGGCAACAAGGTCGACGTGCGCTGGATGGAGCTGTCGGGGGCGGGGCGCGGGCTGCGCGTGCAGGGCGCGACGCCGCTGATGATGAACGCGCTCGCCTTTCCTTATGCCGATCTCGACCGGCATGAACCGGGCACGTGGAAGTCGACCGACGTCGTGCCGCACGGCCAGGTGACCTTGCTGGTCGATGCGGCGCAATGGGGGGTCGGCGGCGACACGCAATGGAGCGAGTTCGGCAAGCCGCTGCCGCACTATCGCGTGCCGGTGGCGCCGACCCGCGTCGCCTTCCGCCTCGCGCCCTTCACCGGCGAGGGGACGACCCCGGACAAGGCGCGCACGGCGACCGCGACGGGCAACGACTGACGCGGCGGGGGGTGCGGCGTGCGAGGACGCCGTACCTTCGCAGCCCGGTGCACCCCGGAGTGAGTCGAAACCTCTGCGAAAGTCCCATCGCTCAAATCAACGCAATGCTCCTGCGAACGCAGGAGCCCAGAGCCAAGCAAGACAACGCCGTATGGCGTTCGGTACTCCTGGGCTCCTGCTTTCGCAGGAGCACTGGGCGACTTTCGCAGGGGTCTCTAACGAATAAGGGGTGCCGGGTCTGATGGGGAAGCCGTGCGAGCCTCCCTCCCTGCCGCGACCTTATGCGGTCGCCCGGTGCGCCCCTTCAGAAGCGCACTCGCACCGTGCCGCCATAGGTGCGCTGATTGCCGGGATAGCCCTGAATAATGCCGGTCGACTTCGTATAGCCGAGCAGGTTGATGAAATAGGCCTTGTCGAACAGATTCTCGACCCAGAGCTGCATCTCGAGCCGCTCGTTGTCGAGCAGCACGCCGACGCGCGCGCTGGCCAGCGCATAGGCCGGGATCTCCGCCGAGGGATCGAGCGTGATCGTCGTATTCTGCTTCGAGCGCCAGTTGACGTCGATCAGCCCATAGGCCTTGGTCGTGGCGTCGAGCCGCTGCGTATAGTCGACGGTGAGATCGCTGGTCCATGCCGGCGCCCATGCCACCTGCCGCCCGGTCAGGTCGCAGGTCACCCGGTCGGTCACCTGCCCCGGGCAAACCGAATTGGCGAAGGAGGAATAGGTCGCCTTGTCATAGGCGATGAACCCCTTGGTATGCAGGCCCGGCACCAGCCACGTCTCATTCTCCAGCTCGATGCCGCGCGAGGTCAGCGAGCCGACGTTGGCGAGGAATTTGAGCGCGGTATTGCCGATGCCGACCGACTGGTTCGCCTGATAGTTGCTCACCTTGGTATGGAAGGCGGTGAGGTTGAACAGGATGCGGTGGTCGAGGAAGGTCGACTTGATCCCCGCCTCGAAATTGTCGGCGGTCTCGCCCTTCACCGTCTGGCCTGTACCGGGCGGCAGGTCGGGACCGGCGTTGAACGGCAACAGGTTGAAGCCGGCCGATTTGTTGCCGCGCGCATATTTGCCGTAGACGAACACGTCGGGCGTCACGCGGTAATTGGCGCCGATCTCGCCCGATAGCGCGCTGTCCTTCAGGCTGGTGTCGACATGGCCGAGCTGCGCATTGGCACCCGCGGCGGACAGGACGGCGATCTGCGCGGCGTTCAGCGCGCCGGGATTGGACGCGACGACACCGTCGTACAACTGGCTGCGTCGTTCCCACGTCTGGCGCAGGCCGGCATCGATCGCCAGCCGGCGCGATGCCTCGGGATGCCAGGTGACGTTGCCGAACAGCGCGTCGGTATCGGTGTGGAAGATCGCCTGGCTGCGGATGCCGAAGCCGGCGACGCGCGCGGCATAGGCGCCCTGTGCCCAGTTGCGCCCGACGACCGTGGGGAAGGCGCTGGCCGAGGGATTGGCCGCCCAGATATTGTACTGGCGGCCGAAGCGGACCCGCGAATCGACCTGCAGCCGCTGGCGGCTGAGGAAGCCGCCGAAGGTCGCCTCGATCGGCCGGTCGCGCGGCGTCGCCCAGCGCAGCTCCTGCGACACCTGCTTCTCGACGTTGCACGAGCCATAGTCGCTGATCGCGTCGAGCTGCGTGTAATCATTGTCGTTGTTGGTGAAGCAGCTCCACCGTTGCCAGCCGGTGATCGACGTGAAGGTGCCGAGATCGGCGGGCGACCAGTCGATCTGGCCGCTCGCGCTGTCGAGGCTGGTGCGGGCATCGAGCCGGCCGTCGATATTGACGTAGCGGTCGCGCGCGTTGCTGGTCAGCAGCGGATAGCCCGCTGCCGCCATCCGCGCCTGCAACGCCGCCGGATTGTAGACCGACAGGATCACCGGCGAGATCGTCGGGAAGAACTGGCGCGCATGCGTGCCGATCAGCCGGATCGCGAGATCGTCGGTCGGCGTCGCGAGCAACTGGCCGCGCACGCCGATACCCTGGCGCGCGTTCTGATATTGGTTGTTGAAGAGGTTCTTATAAGTGCCGTCGCGGTTGCTGTAGAAGCTCGACAGGCGGATCGCGAGCTTGTCGGCGATCAACGGGCCGGTGACGCTGCCCTTCACCTCGGTGAAGCCGAAATTGCCGGTGCTCGCCTCGGCGGTGCCGCCGGACGTGAAGCTGGGTTTCAGCGTGTTGATCAGCACCGCGCCGGCGGTGGTGTTCTTGCCGAACAACGTTCCCTGCGGCCCGCGCAGCACCTCGACGTCGGCGAGGTCGTTGAAATCGTTCGACACCATGCCTTGGCGGCCGGTGTAGACACCATCGACGAACACGCCGACCGACCCGTCGATGCCGTCGGTGTTGAAGCCGTTGTTGCCGATGCCGCGGATGCCGAGGTTGAGCTGCTTCGGATTGGTCAGATAGACCGAGAAGGCGGGCAGCTTGAACTGGAAGCTGGTGAAATTGGTGAGGTTCTGCCGCGTCAGCGTGGCGGCGCCGATGACGGTGATCGGGATCGGCACGCGCTGCGCATTCTCGCTGGTCTTGCGTGCGACGACGGTGATCTCGCGATCCTCGCCCTCCTCCACCGCGGCGGCGTCGGGGGTCCCGGGATTGTCGGCCGTCGCGGTCTGCGCGAGCGCCGGCACGGCGGCCAACAGCGCCGAGCTCGCCAGCCAGGCAAGCGTCATCCGGCGACGAAGCGTCGCCTTGCGTTCGATCGTCATTGCTGAACCCCCGTGATCTTATCCGGCTGGGCTAGCCATGATCCGTTACGTCGCTGTTACAATCCGGACATCAACTGCGTTGATCGCGGATGCCGGGGCGCCCGGGTTCGAGCGCGAAGCGGACGAGGTCGCGGATACCCGATTGCGAATCGCGCGCGTCGTCCAGCCCGCGGAAGGTGACGCGCCCCTCCTTCGCGGTCAGGTCCACGAGGCCATAGCCGCGCACCTCGTTTTCGGCGAAGACGAGACCGTTCGCCGCCGCCTGCTGCTTGAAGCTGGCGTCGTGGAACAGCGAGGTGATCGATCCGCCGACGAACTCCGCCGCGATCGGCGCCGCATCGGGCTGCGCGGGATCGTGGACGTCGGCGGCGGCGAAGGCGTGGATGTCGCCGCCGAGCGCCACCGGGTTCGACGTGCGCGCCTCGACCCAGCGGCGGTAGATGCGATCGCGCGCGGCGGGATAGCCCGACCAATTGTCCGCCGAATATTGCACGCCGCGCTCGGGATGGTCGGCGTCGATGCGGCCCTGCTGGTGCATCAACGTCTGCTGCGCGAGCAGATTCCATTGCGCGCGGCTGTCGCCTAGCGCCTGCATCAGCCAGGCTTCCTGCGCGTCGCCGAGCATCGTGCGGTCGGTGGCATAGAGATCGGGGCAGGGCTCGATCAGCGTGCGGTAGCGGGCGTGCGCCGCGACCAGCCCCGGCGGCTGGCAGGCGCGGGCGCCGCGATACTGGCGATCGTCGACGATCTGGAATTGCGCCAGCCGGCCCCAGTCGAGCGTGTGGTAGATGCGCATCGCCGACCCCAGCGGCGGCGCGGCGCGGACCGGCTGATGCTCGTACCACGCCTGATAGGCGGCGGCGCGGCGCAGGAGGAAGGCGGCGGGGTCGCTGTTGTTCTGGTCGAGCGCATTGGCGTAATCGTTGGCGACCTCGTGATCGTCCCAGGTCAGCACCCACGGCGCGGCGTGATGCGCCGCCTGCAGCAGCGGATCGCTCTTGTAGGTGGCGTAGCGGACGCGATAGCCGGCGAGATCCCTGGGCTCCGGATTCTGGTGCAGGCGCACCGCATCCTTGGCGGTCGGCGCGCCCTCGTAGATGTAGTCGCCGAGGAACAGCACGAAATCCGGGTCGTCGGCGACCAGATGGCGATAGGCGGCGTAGAAGCCAGACTCGTATTTCTGGCACGATCCGTAGGCGAGCCGGAGCCGCTCGACCGGCGCCCCCGCCGCCGGTGCGGTGCGCGTCCGCCCGACCGGGCTCGTCTCGCCGCCGGCGAGGAAGCGGTAGAAATAGCGGCTGGCCGGGCGCAGCCCGCGCACGTCGACGTGGACGCTATGCCCCCAGCGCGGCTCGGCGCGCGCCTCGCCCGTGCGGACGATCCGCGTGAAGCCTTCGTCGGTCGCGACCTGCCAACGCACCGGCACGGCGAGCGGCGGCATGCCGCCCGCCGCATCGAGCGGTTGCGGCGCCAGCCGCGTCCACAGGATCACCGAATCGGGCAAGGGATCGCCCGAGGCGACGCCGAGCGCGAACACTCCGGCGGGCAGCCGCTCCGCCCCGCGCGCCGCCACCGTCAGCAGCGCGGCGGAGCCGCCGATCAGCGCGCGCCGGCTCAGCACCGGCGCGGTCTTGCTCGTCTCAACCATGGATAAGGTCCCGCATCGCCGCGCTATCGTCCCGCGTTGCGCGGCGATGATGACAGCGTGATGACGCCCGGCGCGGCTCAGCCCGGCTTGAGCTGCGCCGAATCGATGTGCCAGCGCAACTGGCCGGGGCTGGCGCCGTCGACGTCGTTGACGCGGCGCACGACATAGCGGCCGCGGAAGCGCTGGTGACGGCCATCGTCGAGCGTCGCGTCGACGGTGACCGGTACCGGCTGGTAGAGCGATCCCGCCCCGGCGTCGCCCGGCGGCAGCGTGCCGATCGTCACCCGCGTCGTGCGGGTATGCGCGAAGCCGCCCGCGAAGGCGGCGTAGGTCTGGCCGGGGCGGCCGTCGTCGCCCCATTGCTGCCAGGCGGTGCCATAGTCGCCCGCGTTGAGCGCGGCGTAATAACGCTGCACCACCGCCGCGGCGGCGGCGGCGCTCTTGGGCGGCGGCGTACAGCCCGGCATCGGCGCGCCCTTGCCGTCGAACAGCGCGCAACTGCGCGCGATCTCGTCGTCGATCAGCGCGCAGCTGTTGACGGCGTTGCACGGCGGATGCGTCGCCGGCGAGACGTTGCGGCAGATCGCGACGCGGCGGGCAGCCGCGGCGGCGCCGATCTCGGCGGCGCAGGACAGCGGGCGGGTACGGCGCGGCGTCGTCGCGGCGACCGGCGCGGCGGCGGCCGGTCGCGACGCAGGGGCGGTCGTCGTGGTCGCGCCGTCGCCCGCGGCGCGTTCGGTCCGGCCATCGGCGCTGCCGCAGCCGGCGAGCAGCAGCGGCGCGCACCACGATGCCGCCGCGATCCATGTCTGTTTCATCGGGTAACTGCCTCCATCACCGTCGTTCTAGCCGCTATCGCCGCGCCCAGAAACGCACATAGTCCACCGCCATCCGCTGCGGCAGCGCGGCATCGTCCACGCCCTTCACGCCGCCCCAGTCGCCGCCGATCGCAAGGTTGAGGATCAGCTGATACGGCCGGGTGAACGGCCATGCCGCCGCACCGCCGGGGCGATCGTTGGCGACGCGCATATAGGCGCGGCCGTCGACGCCGATCAGGATCGCATCGCGCCGCCAGTCGAGCTGGTAGCGATGATAAGCGGTGCAGGCGGTCGGCACGGTCACCTGCGCGCCGCGCTGCGTGCCCTTGACGTGATTGTACGCCGCGCTGTGCACCGTCGCATGGACGACGTTCGGGTCCCAGCCGACCATCTCCATCACGTCGATCTCGCCCGCCGCCGGCCACCGCCCCGACGACGGCAGCAGCCAGATCGCCGGCCACGTCCCCCGGCCGCACGGCAGGCGCGCGCGGATTTCGTAGAATCCGTAGCCGAAGGCGCGGCGGCTGACGAGCTTGGCCGAGGTATAGGCCTGGCCGCCGCTGTCGGGTGCGGTCGCCCGCTCGGCGCGCGCCTCGATCACCAGCGCGCCGTCGCGGATGCGGGCGTTGGCGGGGCCGTAATATTGCTTCTCGTGGTTGAACCAGCCCGTCTTGTTCTGGGCCATGTCGAACCGCCACAGGGTCAGATCGATGCGCGGACCGTCGAATTCGTCGGCGACGTCGGGTGCGCGCGCGGGGGCGGCGATCGGCCGGTCGACGCGCTGGTCGGTCGCGCCGAGCGTCGCCGGCGGGGCGATGGCCGCCTGCGCGGCGAGCAACATAGGCAGCAGGATCGGCGACATGGCAGCACCCTCGATATCCAGATTTTCATCAGCCTATCAGTCTCTTGCCGCGTCGGGTGACGAAAAGTTCATGATCGCGCCATCGCCGGGACAGCGGAACGCGTGCAGGACGGCGGGATGGCATCGCAACGCTCCCGATCGCTGCGGTGGCGGCTCGCCTGGATCGCCGGTATCGCCGGCGGCGTGCTCGCGCTCCTCGCCGGGATCGCCGCCAGCGCCGGCTTCTTCGACCGCGATGCCGCGCATCTGTTCGGCCCACAGGGGATCGCGCGGCCGATCGGCGTGCTCTACGTGTCGGGCGACATGGGGCTGCGCTACGGCCCCAATCCGCATACCGTACGCGCTTTGGCCGGGCAGGGGTTCCCGGTCGTCGCCCTGAGTTCGCCGGCCCTGTTCGGCCTGCGCCGGACGCGGGCGGAGGTCGACCGGATCGTCGCCGACGGCGTACGCGCCGCGCTGGCGCGGACAGGCGCGGCGCGACTGATGCTGATCGGCCAATCCTATGGCGCCGACGTCTTGCAGACCGGGCTCGCCGATCTGCCGGTGGCGCTGCGCAGCCACGTCGCCGGCGTGGTGCTGGTGGTGCCCGGCGAGACCGTGTTCTTCCGCGCCGACCCGTCCGGCCTCGTCTATCGCGGCACGCCCGACAGCGAGAGCCGCACGACGCTCGCCCGGCTCGGCTGGACGCATCTCACCTGCATCTACGGCGCGGCGGAGGTCGACAGCGCCTGCCCGGACCTTTTGGCAGGGCGCCGGGCGGGGCGGGCTGGGCAGGCGACGGTGGTGGCGATGCCCGGCGGCCATTTCCTCAACGACGACCGCGCCGGCCTGTTCGCGCACATCCTCGCGGCGATCCGCCACGCCGCGCCCGACGCATTCGCGCGTTGATTCGCGATGGTGCTGCGGTTCCGAGGCGTGCGTGCCGTCTATGATCGTATGATGGTGGGGGATACGATCATGACGATGGCACGAATCACGACGGTCCTGGCGGGGATGCTGGCGGTCGCGGCGGGGGCGTCGGCGGCGCAGGCGAATTTGCGCCCGGGGGCGCCGGCGGTGATCGGCCGCTGGGCCAATCCACGCGGCACGCTGGCGGTGCAGACCGGGCGCTGCGCCGACGGCGCGCTGTGCGGCCAGATCGTCTGGGCCAGCCCGCAGGCGCGCGCCGAGGCGCGCGGCGCCGGCCTGCCCGACCTCGTCGGCACGCAATTGCTGCGCGGCTATCGCCGCAACAAATCGGGCGCCTGGGAGGGCAAGGTGTTCGTGCCCGACATGGGCCGCACCTTCTCCTCGCGCATCCATCAGAGCTCGCCCGCCACGCTGACCATCACCGGCTGCGTCGTCGGCACCTTCCTGTGCAAGTCGCAGACCTGGCATCGGGTGGCGTGACGACCGGCCGTCTGGATGCGGTGATGGCGCTCGCGCAGCATCACCGCCGCAGCCTGACGGTCGCCGCGGTGCTGCTCGTCGCGGGCATCGGCTTCGCCGCCTTGCGGCTGGTACTGCGCGAGGTGCATCTCAGCGACGTGCGCAAGGCGCTGGCTGCGATCCCCGACGTGCGGATCGCCGCCAGCCTCGCGCTCACCACCGCCAGCTATCTGCTGCTCACCGGTCTCGACTGGGTGGCGCTGCGCGCGATCGGCCGCCCGCTGCCGTGGCGGGTCGCCGCGGCGGGATCGTTCACCTCCTATACGCTCAGCCACAATCTCGGCCTGTCGCTAATCACCGGCGGCTCGGCGCGGCTACGCCTCTATGGCGCCGCCGGACTCGCGTTCGGCGAGATCGCGCAGGTCGCCGGCATCTGCGCGATCGCCTTCTGGGCGGGCGTCGCCGGGGCGGCGGGGATCGGGCTGATCATCGGCGACGGCATCGTCCTCGGCCCGGTGACGCTGTCGCCGGTCGCTGCGCAGGGACTGGGCGTCCTGTTGCTCGCCTTGCTCGCGGTGCTGCCGGTGCTGCGGCTGCGCGGCGCGACGACGCTCGGCCCGGCGCGGTTCGGCATCGCGCTGCCCAGCCTGCGCCAGATGGGCGCGCTCGCCGGCCTGTCGCTCGCCGATCTCACCATGGCCTCGGCCGCGCTCTTCGTGCTGGTGCCGGGCACCGCGCCCGGCGCCTTTCCCGGCTTCGTCGTCGCTTATGCGGTCGCCGTGGTCGTCGCGCTGCTGCTCCACGTCCCCGGCGGCCTGGGGGTGTTCGAGACGGTGGTGCTGGCGACAGTGCCCGGCGACCGCCCGACGTTGTTCGCCGCGCTGCTGCTCTACCGGCTGATCTATTATCTGCTGCCGCTGCTCGTCGCCGCGATCGGCATCGCCGCCAGCGAGGGCTGGCGGCTGCGCCATCCGATCCGCCGAGGCCTCTCCTATGTCGATCGCGCCGGGCAGTTGCTGGCGCCGAGCGCGGTCACCGTGCTGGTCTTCGTCGCCGGCTTCGTGCTGCTCGTCTCGGGTGCGCTGCCGGGGGTGAAGGGGCGGCTGACCGAGCTGACCGATCTGGTGCCGCTGCCGTTCATCGAGGGGTCGCACATGGCGGGCAGCCTGATCGGCACCGCGATGCTGCTCGTCGCGCCGGCGCTCACCGCGCGGCTGCGTTCGGGCTGGGCGGCGGCGCGCATCCTGCTCGTCGGTGGCGCGATCTTCTCGCTGCTCAAGGGCCTCGATTACGAGGAGGCATCGCTCCAGCTGGTCGTCGCCGGGGTGCTGCAATATTGCAAGGCGAGCTTCTATCGCGAGGGCGGCATCCTCACCGACCGGCCGCGCTGGCCTTGGCTGGTCGCCGCCGCCGCGGCGCTGGGGCTCAGCATCTGGGCGGGCTTCTTCGCCTACAAGCGCACGCCGTACAGCGACGAATTGTGGTGGCGGTTCGCGCTCGACGCCAATGCGCCGCGCTTCCTGCGCGCCAGTTTCGCCGCGGGCGTGCTGCTCACCGCGGTATCGGCGTGGCAATTGCTCACCGCCAGCCGGACGCGGACGATGCCCGACGCCCTGCCGCCCGAGCCGGTGCTGGCGGCGGCGCTGGCGCATTGCCCGCGCACCGACGCCGCGCTCGCCTTCACCGGCGACAAGAGCTTCATCGTCTCCGCCGCCGGCGACGCCTTCCTGATGTACCGCGTGCAGGGGCGCAGCTGGGTGGTGATGGGCGACCCGGTCGGCCCGGCGGCGGCGTGGAGCGAACTGGTCTGGAGCATCCGCCGCGCCTGCGACGCGCGCGCCGGGCGATTGTGCTTCTATCAGGCGAGCGAGCGGATGCTGCCGCTGTTCGTCGAACTGGGGTTGCAGGCGATCAAATATGGCGAGGAGGCGCATGTCGTGCTCGCCGACTTCACCACCGCCGGTCCGCGCGGCAAGCCGTTGCGCCACGCGGTGCGGCGGACCGAGGCGGCGGGCGGGGTGTTCTCAGTCGAACCGGCGAGCGCGGTGCCGGGGCTGATGGCCGAGTTGGGCGAAGTCTCCGCGGCTTGGCTCGCCGCCAAGGCGGGGCGCGAGAAACGGTTCAGCCTCGGGGCGTTCGATGCCGCCTATCTGACGCGCTTTCCGATCGCGCTGGTGCGGGTCGAGGGGCGGATCGTCGCCTTCGCCAACATCTGGGTCTCGGGCGACGGCGACGAAGCGTCGGTCGACCTGATGCGCCACCATCCCGACGCGCCTTATGGCACGATGGAGATGATGCTGGTGCGGCTGATCGAATGGGCGCGGGGCGAGGGATATGACCGCTTCAACCTCGGCATGGCGCCGCTGTCGGGCATGCCGAGCGGGCGGCTGGCGCCGGTATGGGCGCGGCTCGGCCATGCATTGTTCGCCAATGGCGAGCGGCTCTACGGCTTCGCCGGGCTGCGCGCGTTCAAGGCCAAGTTCGGCCCCGTCTGGGTGTCGCGCTACGTCGCCACGCCCACGGGAGCGGCGATGCCGCGCGCGCTGATCGACCTCGCGCGGCTGGTGAGCGCCTGATCGCCGGGTTAGGGTGGGCGCCATGAGCGACCACCATCCCGCCAGCCGCCGTCGCAGCGTGCTGTTCATGCCGGCCTCCAATCCCCGCGCGATCGCCAAGGCGCAGGGGCTCGCCTGCGACGCGGTGATCCTCGACCTCGAGGATGCGGTGGCACCCGAGGCGAAGGCGGACGCGCGGGCGGCGGCGGTCGCCGCGGCGGCAGGGTTCGGGGCGCGGCCGTGCGCCGTGCGGATCAACGCGTTCGACACGCCTTGGGGGCAGGACGATGCCGCCGCGGTGCGCGGCGTTGCGGCGGTGGTCGTGCCCAAGGTGGCGAGCGCCGCCGACCTGGTCGCGGTGCGGGCCGCGCTCGGCGCCGACGGGCCGCCGATCTGGGCGATGATCGAGACGTGCGGCGCGATCCTGCGCCTGCCCGAGATCGCGGCGGCAGCAGCGACGACGGGCACCGCGCTGCTGATCGCCGGCACCAACGATCTCGCCAAGGAGATGCGCTGTCGCCCCGACGCCGACCGCACGCCGCTGCTGCCGGCGCTGACGCAGCTGGTGATCGCGGCGCGCGCGGCGGGGCTGGTCGCGCTCGACGGCGTCTGCAACGCGATCGGCGACCCCGACCGGCTCGCCGTCGAATGCGCGCAGGGCGCGATGCTAGGCTTCGACGGCAAGACGCTGATCCACCCCGCCCAGATCGACGCCGCCAACGCCGCCTTCGGCCCCAGCGCCGAGCAACTGGCCTGGGCGCGGGCCGTCGTCACCGCCTTCGCCGCGCCCGACGCAGCGGGCCGTGGCGCGATCCGGCTCGACGGCGCAATGGTCGAACGCCTCCACCTCGCCGAGGCGGAGCGGATCCTCGCCAGCTAGGCACTTGCGAATCACATAAGTGTCCGCTTATGTGACGACATGACCGAGACCCGGATCTTCAAGGCCCTCGCCGACCCCACCCGCAGCGCGATCTTTGCGAAGTTAGCGTCGGGCGGGATGAACGCCAGCGCGCTGCGATCGGGCATGACGATCAGCCAGCCCGCGATGTCGCAGCACCTCTCCGTCCTCCGGCAGGCCAGGCTGGTGCGCGAGCAGCGGCAGGGCCGCTTCGTCCGTTACGAGGTCGATCCCGACGGCCTCGCCGTGGTCGGCGACTGGCTCGCCCGGTACCGCGCCTATTGGCCCGACCGCATCGACGCCCTCAAGACGCTGCTGAAGGACATGGACCAATGAGCGATGCGGACGCCCTCATTCTCGAATACGACCTCGACGCGCCGCCGGCCAAGGTCTGGCGGGCGATCAGCATCCCGGCGTTCCGCGAGCAATGGCTGCCAGCGGCGGCGCTGGTCGATCCCGAGGGGGTGGCGGTGATGCCGGGGGAAGCGGTCCGCTACCGGCTGCGCGACGCCGCACCGCCGTGCCGGGACAGCCATGTCACCTTCCGCATCGCGCCCAACGCCGACGGCGGTACGCGCCTGTCTATCCTCCACGAGCTGGTGCACGTCGCCAACGACAACGGCCAGATCCTCATGCGCGCCGCCTGACGCGGCGATCCGGAGCCTGTGATGCAACAGCTTGTCCCCATGGTCATCGAACAGTCGAGCCGCGGCGAGCGGGCGTTCGACATCTATTCGCGGCTGCTGCGCGAGCGGATCGTCTTCCTCAACGGCGAGGTCAACGACGGCGTCGCGGCGCTGCTGTGCGCGCAACTATTGTTTCTCGAGGCGGAGAACCCGCGCAAGCCGATCAGTCTCTACATCAACTCGCCCGGCGGCATGGTGACCAGCGGCCTCGCCATCTACGATACTATGCGCCACATCCGTGCGCCGGTGCATACCTTGTGCATGGGGACGGCGCGGTCGATGGGCTCGTTCCTGCTGATGGCCGGCGAACCGGGCGAGCGCGCGGCGCTGCCCAATGCGAGCATCCTGATCCACCAGCCCTTGGGCGGCTATCAGGGACAAGCATCGGACGTGCTGATCCATGCCGAGGAAACCCAGCGCGTCAAGCAGCGCATGACCCGTCTCTACGCCGAGCATTGCGGCGGCAGTTACGAGGCGTTCGAGCGCGCGATGGACCGCGACCGGTTCCTGACGGCCGAGGAGGCGCTCGACTGGGGGCTGATCGACCGCATCCTGACGCCGCATGCGCTGGATGCCGCGCCCTAACCCTCCAGCATCGCGCGGATGCGGTCGGCGATCGCGTCCATCGTGAAGGGCTTGGTGACCAGTGCCATGTTCGGGGCGAGCGGGCCGTTGCCGATCACCGCATTCTCGGCATAGCCGGTGATGAACAGCACCTTCAGCGCCGGCAACTGGACCAGCGCGGCGTCGGCGACCTGACGGCCGTTCATCTGCCCGGGCAGACCGACGTCGGTGACGAGCAGGTCGACCTGCGCACCGGTACCCAGCAGCCGCAGCGCGGCGGCGCCGTCGCCCGCCTCCAGCACGTTATGGCCCATTTCTTCGAGGATCTCGACGATCAGCATGCGGATCGTCGGTTCGTCGTCGACGACCAGAACGGTGTGGCGGCCTTCGCCGGGAACCGGGATCGTCGCGGGGGCGGGATCGTCATCCTGCTCGGCATCGCCATAATGGCGCGGCAGATAGATGCACATCGTCGTGCCCTGGTCGAGTTCCGAATAGATGCGCACCTGCCCGCCGGACTGGCGCGCGAACCCGTAGATCATCGACAGGCCGAGGCCGGTGCCTTCGCCCATCGGCTTGGTGGTGTAGAAGGGGTCGAAGGCGCGCGACTGGACCTCGGGCGTCATGCCGGTGCCGGTGTCGGTGACGCACAAGGAGAGATATTGGCCGGGTTCCAGATCGCGCTCTTTGGCGGCGCGCTCGTCGAGCCAGCGGTTGGCGGTCTCGATCGTGATGCGGCCGCCGTCGGGCATCGCGTCGCGCGCGTTGATGCACAGGTTGAGCAGCGCATTTTCGAGCTGGTTGGGATCGACCATCGCCGGCCACAATCCGCCGGCACCGACCACCTCGATCGTCACGCCCGGGCCGACGGTACGCTGGATCAGGTCGCGCAGCCCGTCGATCAACCGGTTGACGTCGGTCGGCTTGGGGTCGAGCGTCTGACGCCGCGAAAAGGCGAGCAGCCGGTGGGTCAGCGCCGCCGCCCGCCGCGCCGCGCCCTGCGCGGCATTGGCGTAGCGGTCGATCTCGTCGACGCGGCCCTGACGGATGCGGACCTGCATCATCTCGATCGCGCCCGAGATGCCGGTAAGCATATTGTTGAAATCGTGCGCCAACCCGCCGGTGAGCTGGCCGACCGCCTCCATTTTCTGCGCCTGGCGCAGATGCGCCTCGGCGGTCATCAGCTCGCGGGTACGCGCCTCGACCTGCTGTTCGAGCGAGGCGGTGAGCGCGGCGAGTTCGTGCTCGACGCGGCGGCGCTCGACCGCGTCGCGCGTCCGTTCGGCGACGTCGCGGACGAAGGCGACCTCCTCGGGCAGCCAGCGGCGCGGCTGTGCGTTGTTGAGGTAGAGCAGCGCGACGAAGCCGCCCTGTTCGGTCACCGGCATGTTGATGAACGACAGCGCGGCGAGGCTCTTCAGCCCCTCGGCGGTGGCGGCGGTGCGCGGATCTTCGTAGACGTCGTCGATCGCCACCGTCTCGCCGCGCTTGAGATCCTCGATATACGAGCCATAATCGCGGAAATGCAGGATGCCGGGCAGCGGCGCGATGCCGTGGGCGCACCACGCGCGTTCGGTGACGATCGTCTCCGCGGCGCGGTCGATCGTGCCATAGCCGCAGCGGCTGACGTCGAACAGGCGGCCGAGGATCTCGGCGGCGGCATAAGCGAGGTCGGCGGGGTCGCCGGGATCGCGCAGGCGGTCGTTGAGCTTGACGAGCGCCTTGAGACGCAGCTCGGCGGACTTGCGCGCGTCGATGTCGAAGCTGATGCCGGGAAAGCGCAGCGGTCGCCCGTCGTCATCATAGGTGACGCGGCCGCGTGCGGCGACCCAGCGCGCGCGGCCGTCGGGCTGTTGCAGGCGGTAGTCGCTCTCGAACGGATCACCGCTGGCGAGTGCCGCGGTGATCTCCGCCTGCACCCGCGGCCGATCGTCGGGGTGCATCGCGGTGAAGAACCGTTCCAGTCGCGCGCCGGCCTTCGCCTCATCGGGATCGACACCGTAGAGGCGTGCGAACTCAGGGTCGGCGGTGACGCGGTCGGCGACCACGTCCCAATCCCAACTGCCGACGCTGATCTGGCCGGCGGTCTTCAAATCGTCGTCGGCCATCGGCGGCGAAGGGCTCGTGAATGTAACATGGGTTGCGAGAACGCGTTGCGACCGGGAGTGATCCGACACCATGACATATTGCGATGCAGGGGCATGTCAGCGTTGCGTCGCGGCCACATCGTCGCGCGACCAGCCGCCGCCCATCGCCTGATACAGCGCGACATAAGCGGTGATCCGGTCGGCGCGCGCCTGCACCAGCGCCAGCTCGGCGGTAAGCAGGCCGCGCTGCGCGTCGAGCTGTTCGATGTACGAGGTATAGCCGGCACGATAGCGGTTGCTGGCGTTGCGCAGCGCCGCGGCGAGCGCATCGACCTGCAATCCGAGCGCCACCGCCTGTTCTCCCGACCGCTGCACCCCGGCGAGCGCATTGTCGACCTCCTGGAAGGCGACCAGCGCGGTACGCCGATAGGCGAAGGCGGCCTGATCGCGGCGCGCGGTGGCGACGTCGCTTTGCGCCCGCAGCCGGCCGCCGTCGAAGATCGGCGAGAGGATGCTGGCGCCGACCGAGAAGACGCCGATCGGATTGGCGAGCGCGGTCGACAATACCACCCCCGCCGAGCCGGTGAGCGCAAGATTGGGCAGCATCGCCGCGCGCGCGCTGTCGAGCGTGCGGTCGGCGGCGACCAGCGTCTGCTCAGCCTGGAACAGGTCGGGGCGGCGGCGCAGCAGATCGGCGGGCAGGCCGTCGGGGATCGCGGGGGCGAGCAGCCGGTCGAGCGGCAGGCCGCGCGGGATCGGACCGGGATTGGTGCCGAGCAGCAGGCTGAGCGCATTCTCCTGCCGGTTGATCGCGAGCTGCGCGGCGGGGACGAGCTGCTGCGTCGCGCGATATTCGGCCTCGGCCTGCCGTAGTTCGAGGTTGGAGGTATAGCCCGCCTCGGCGCGGCGGCGGGCGATGCGCAGCGCCTCGGTGCGCGCGGCGAGCGTCTGTTGCGCGACCGCGAGGCGCAGGTCGAGCGCGCGCAGCGTGACGTAATTGCTTGCGACGCCGCTGGCGATGGCGAGGCGGACGGTGTCACGCGCGCCCTCACTGGCGAGAAGCTGCGCCTGCGCGGCGCGGCTCGCCTGTCGCAGGCGGCCGAACAGGTCGAGATCGTAGCTGGCGGTGACCGCGGGCTGTGCGCCGATCGCGTCGCTGGGGGTGCCGAACGGGCTGACCGTCTGGCCGGTGGTGCTCGGCAGGTTGCCGCCGAGCGTCGGTGTCTGCTGCGCGCGGGCGAGCCGCGCGGCGGCGCGCGTCTCGTCGATCCGCGACGCGGCGGCGGCGAGGTCGACGTTGTCCGCAAGCGCCTGACCGACGAGCCGAGTGAGGACGGCATCGCCGAATGCGTTCCACCAGTCGGCGCGGATCGGCTCGCCATTGCCGAGCGCGGTGCGCCATGCGGGCGGCGGGACGACGGCGCTGGCGGCGGGGGCTTGCGGACGCGGACCGATGCAGGCGGTCAGCGTGAGGCAGAGCAGGGCGGTGCACGCGAAGGCGCGAAGACGCGAAGGGGGTGCGCCTGCGGCGGTCGTGGTCCTGTTATCTCCATGGATGACGGAACGTGCTGCGGGTCCCGGCAGCACAACGTCTTCGCGTCTTCGCGTCTTCGCGCGATTATCATCGGCGCTTTCGGAGAGAGGCCGGATATTGGTTCGCGCAAAGGCGCAGAGGCGCGGAGATGCTGCGCTTACGGCCATCTCCATAGTTTTACCACGGGCCGTCGGTCTGAGGGGCGGCTGCGCCGCCGCGAATGGGCTCTCTCTGCGTCTCTGCGTCTCTGCGCGAACCCTCCTCACTTCACCACCGGGCCGCTGGAGGTGTCGACGCGCGCCTGTACCGACATGCCGGGGCGCAGCCGTGCCGCGAGCTGCTGGCCGGGATCGATGCGGATGCGCACCGCGATGCGCTGCGGCACCTTGGTGAAATTGCCGGTCGCATTGTCCGCCTTGAGCACCGCAAACTCCGATCCCGCCGCGGGCGAGATGCGCTCGATATGGCCGGTCAGCCGCGCATTGGCGAGGCCGTCGACGGTGAAGCTCGCCGGCTGGCCGACGGTCATCCGGGCGGTCTGCGCCTCCTTGAAATTGGCGATCACCCAGGTTTCGGGCGGCACGAGGAACATCAACTGCGACCCGGCGGTGACATACTGGCCGACGCGGACGCCGACCTCGCTCAGCCGGCCGCGTTCGGGCGCGCGGATGACGGTGTTGGCGAGGTCGATCTGGGCGAGGCGCAGCGCCGCCTCGGCGCCGGAGACGCCCGCCTGCTGGCCGCCGCGGCCGACTTGGACGGTACGGATGTCCTGACGCGCGATCTCGCGTGCGGCGCGGGCCTGCTGCACCGCCGCCTGCGCCTGACGCAGTGCAGCGAGCGTCTGGTCGCGTTCGCGCAGGGATACCGAGCCATCGGTGACGAGATCGTTGACGCGGTTCATGTCCGCCTGCGCGCGCATCAACTGCGCCTCGGCATTGGCGACCGCGGCGGTCTGCGCGGCGAGGCTGGCGGTGCGGCTGCGCTCGGTCTGGCGGGCGTTGGCGAGCGTCGCCGCCTGCGCATCGACCTGCGCCTGCGCCTGATCGACGCGCTGGCGATAGATGCGGTCGTCGATCTGGACCAGCGCCTGCCCGGGCTGCACGTCCATGAAGTCGCGGACGAACACCTGCGTGACATAACCCGACACCTGCGGCGCGATCACCGTGGTGCGGCCGCGGACATAGGCATTGTCGGTCGACTGATCGGCATTGGCGAAGGGCGGCAGCCGCCATGCCGCGAGCACCGCGAGCACGCCGCCGACCATCAGTACGAGGATGACGATCAGCGCGGTGCGGCTCGGCGGCTGCGGCCGCCAGCCCGAGCCGACAGGGACGGCGGACGGCGGCGCAACCTCCGCCTGTGCCTCTTCGGTCGCGGGGATGGGATCGACGGGGCTGCGGCTATCGGTCATGCGGAACTCTGGCTGAGCGCGGCACGGCGTTCGCGGCTCGCGCGGCGGATCATGAGGAAGAGGAGATAACAGAAAGTGAGCGCGGCGAGCACCGCGATCAGGCGGAAGACGTCGTCGAACGCCAGCACGTTGGCCTCGCGCGTCGTCGTCTGCGATAGGATAGCGCCGCCCTCGGCGCTGCGCAGCGCGGGATCGCCGACGACGCGCGACACCGCCGCGCCGCCCGCCTGCAGCCGCTGTGCGACAATCGGGTCGGTCGGGTCGATCGCCTGCACCAGCGCGGCGCTGTTCGCCTTCTCGCGGATCTGCTGATAGCTGCCGAGCAAGGCGGTGCCGGCGAGCCCGCCGATCGAATTGATCATCCCGAACAGCGCGATAAAGCTGATGATATGGCCCGATCCCTGTTGCAGCGCGCGGGTCATGCCGAACAGGAGCGCCGGCCCCAGGAAATAGGTCGCGGCGAAGGCGATCAGCGCCTGGCTGGCGTACATCTGCGGCGCGCGAGTCAGGTTGGTCGCGTGACTGTCGGCGAAGGCGGCAATCGCGACGAGGCCGATCGCCAGCATGATCGGATGCGCCGGTCGGCTGACGTCCAGCGTCATTGCGCTCAGCACCACTCCGGCGACCGAGGCGAGGAAGATGATCGTGAAGAAGGGCACGAGCTGGTCGTTGTTCTGACCGAGCACGGTGAGCAGCCCGACCGAGGCATAGGTCTGTTCGGACAGGACGATGCGCGCCATGATCGTGACGATCGTGAAGCGGACGATATCGGCGCTGCCCAGCCAGCGCGTGTTGAGCAGCGGATTGACGCGGTGATGCTCGATCGCGAGCGCGGCGGCGAGCATCGAGATCGCCGCGATCAGCGCCCAGCCCAGCCACGGTGCGTTGGTCCACCAGACGTAGCGCCCCTGACCGAGCACCGCGGCGAACAGCGCCATCGCGCCCGCGAACAGCACGAAGGTGACGAAATCCAGCCGCTCGAACGCCTTCGACCGCGTGGTCGGCGGCAGCCGAAGCCAGGCGACCGCGGCGAGGCTGAGCAAGGCGAGGCCGAGCTCGAACAGATAGAGCGTGCGCCATTGCGACATGGCGAGCAGATCGGGCGAGAACAGGCGCGCCAGCGGCGTCGCGCATTGCGGGATGCCGATGCCGACCACCACCGCCTTCAGCCGCCATTTGGTCGGCAGCGCCTGCATCATATAATAAAGGCACAGGCTGGACACCGCTGCGCCGGTCATGCCGCTCGCGGCGCGGACGAGGATCGCGGTGTCGAAGCCGCGTACGAACAGATGCGCGAAGGTCAGCGCGGCATAGACGCTGAGGAATATCATCGCGAACGGCCGGAGGCCGAATTGCGCGCGGAACTTGATGAGCAGCAGGTTGATGCTGACGTTGGTCATCACATAGACCGTCGGCAACCAGGCTATTTCGGCGGGGTCGAGCCCCAGCGCGCCCTGCAACGTATAGGTGTTGGCCGAGATCAGCGCGTTGCCGAAGCCGCCGGTCAGGCCGAGCAGCACCGAGATGACGCCATAGGCGATGCGATGGCGCGTGCGATGCTCGACCGTGCCGGGCGAGCCGGGGAGGACGGGAACCTCGTGCGGCGCGAAGGTCCAGTCTTCCTCGGACAGGAAGCGGCGCAGGCGGGCGATCATGACCCGCCTATACGCGCGATCGGGGCGGGCGGTCCAACTGGCGCGATTGCGCAGGGGCGGGCGCTTCCACGGAAACCCTTGCTCACCCACACCGTCACCCCGGAACGGGTCCGGGGTGACGGGATGTTCGTGGCGATGGGCTGCGCCACGCGGGACGGCGACAAGCAATCGCCGGGTCGTTCAGCCACCCAGAATGTCGCGGTAGAGCGCGATATAGGCGTCCGCCATCCGCTCGACGGTGAAGCGCGCCGCCACCGCGGCGCGGCAGGCGGCGCGGTCGATCTCGGGCAGGCGCGCGACCGCGGCGATCGCCTCGTCGACGCTGTCGACCAGAAAACCGGTGACGCCGTCGTCGATCAACTCGGGCATCGAGCCGCGGTTGATCGCGATCACCGGCGTGCCGCAGGCCATCGCCTCGATCACCGACAGGCCGAACGGCTCGTCGAAATTGATGAGGTGGAGCAGCGCCGCCGCCTTGCCGAGCGCCGCGGTGCGGTCGTCGCCGCCGACCGCGCCGGGGTGGCGAATATGCGCGCCGAGATGCGGGACCACCGATCGCTCGTAATAGCCCTGATCCTGCACGATGCCGTACATGGCGAGGTCGCGGCCCGTCGCCTGCGCGACCGCGATCGCCTCGGCGGCGCCCTTGTCGGGGTGCATGCGGCCGAAGAACAGCAGGTCCTCGCTGCCCCCGGCGTCGAAGGGGAAATCGTCGAGGACGATGCCGTGGTGAATCGTCGCGGCATAGCGGAGCTGCGGCGACCGGTCAGCGTCGCTGATCGCGACATAGTGCACGCGGTCCTGATAGGGCTGGTACATCGGCAGGATACGGTCCGACGAAAAGCCATGGATCGTCGTGACCATCGGCGTTGCCACCAGATGCGAAAAGGCGTGGGCGGGAAAGTCGGCCTGGTTGTGGATCAGGTCGAACTCACCGGCGTGGTCGAACAGATGCGCGAGATGGCGAAATTCCCACACCTTGGCGTCGATGCTCGGATCTTCCGAATATGGCGCCGGCACCACTGCGCTAAGGGTTCCGGCGGTCAGGCTGTCCTGCGTCGCGAACAGCGTGACGTCGACGCCGCGCGCGACGAGCGCTTCGGTGAGCAGGCTGGTGACCAACTCCCACGGGCCGTAATGGCGCGGCGGGGTGCGCCACGAAATGGGGGCGAGCATCGCGATCTTCATGACGCCGGCTTAGCGGGTTACGCGCAGGATGATAGCTTCGTCGGGACGCAGCAGGCCGTGCTCGCCGCGCCCCGGCAGGGTGCCGAGCAGCACCTCGCCGGCCGGCAGCGTCACCGGCTGCGGCGTCGCGCCGAGGTTGAGCGCGACGACGATCCGCTCGTCGCCGTGGCGGCGTTCGTAGGCGAGCACGTCGCCGGCGGCTTCGATCAGTACGAAGTCGCCGATCGCGAGCGCATCATGCTTGCGGCGCACGTTGAGCAGGTCGCGGTGCAGCGCCAGCATCGATTGCGCATCGCCGCTCTGCGCCGCGACGTTGCGCGTCGGCCAGTCCGGGTTGAGCGGCAGCCATGGCTTGGCGGTCGAGAAGCCGGCATGGGCGCTGGCGTTCCACGGCATCGGCGTGCGCACCGGATCGCGGCCGAGGCCGAGGCCGGGTTCGCGCAGCTCGCGCGGATCCTGCACGCGGGCCGCGGGGATGGCGACGTCGGCGAGGCCAAGCTCGTCGCCGTAATAGAGCGTCGGTGTGCCGCGTAGCGTCAGCAGCAGCACCGCCGCGACGCGCGCCTGCGCGGCCCCGACGCGGCTGGCGATGCGCGGGCGATCGTGGTTGCCGAGCACCCAGTTCGGCCAGCCCCCCGCCGGCAACGCCGCTTCATAGTCGGCGATCAGCCCGGCGAGACGACGCGCGTCCCAGCGCGCGTCGATGAGCTGGAAATTGAAGGGCAGATGCACTTCGGGTGCGTCGAGCCCGTAATAGTGCATCAGCTGCTCGACCGGCAGATAGATCTCGCCGATCAGCACGCGGTCTCCGGGATAGGAGTCCGCGATGCTGCGCATCTCGGCGGCGATGGCATGGACCTCGGGCTGGTCGGTCGAGTGGAGCTGGAGCACGGCGTGCATCTCGCCCATTTCGGCGCGATAGCCGGGGTTGGCGGGATTGTCGGGGAAGTCGGCGTGCTTGACCATGTGCCAGAGCACGTCGATGCGGAAGCCGTCGACACCGCGGTCGAACCAGAAGCGCAGCGCATCCATCATCCCGCGCCGCAGATCGGGGTTGCGCCAGTTGAGGTCGGCCTGTTCCTTGAGGAAGGCGTGGTAATAATATTGGCCGGTGGCGGCGTCATATTCCCACGCCGAGCCGCCGAAATCGCTGATCCAATTGTTGGGTGGGCCGCCGTCGGGGGCGGGATCGCGCCAGATGTACCAGTCGCGCTTGGGATTGTCGCGCGACGACCGGCTTTCCTGGAACCAGGGATGGTCGGTCGAACTGTGGTTGGGGACGAAGTCGAGCAGGAGCTTCAGCCCGCGCGCATGCGCGGCGGCGAGCAGGCTGTCGAAATCGGCGAGCGTGCCGAAGCGCGGGTCGATCCCGCAATAATCGGCGACGTCATAGCCGAAGTCGCGCATCGGCGAAGGGAAGATCGGCGAGATCCACACCGCATCGACGCCGAGCGCGACGAGATGGTCGAGCCGCGCCTCGATCCCCTTGAGGTCGCCGACGCCGTCGCCGTCGCTGTCCTGAAACGAGCGCGGGTAGATCTGGTAGATCGTCCCCGTCCGCCACCACGTCATGCGAACATTCCCTTGGGCAGCCGGGTCATGCGGCAGGCGAGATCGGCCTCGCCGCTGGCGATCAGATAGTCGTCGCCGCTATCGACCAGGCCGGTCGAGAACACCACCGGGGTGGGCAGGTACATCTGATGCGCGATCGGCGCGGTGAGCGACGGGTTCGCCTCGAGCAGCGGCGTCTCGTCCTCGACGCGCAGGATGTGCGCGGGATCGTCGCGGTCGAGCAGCGCCCAGAAGCTGCGGTAGATACCGACGCTCTCGCGCGCCTCGACGCCGTGGTAGATCATCAGCCAGCCGTCGCGGGTCAGCACCGGCTGGGTGCCGCCGCCGATCTTCATCGCCGATCGCGTGCCTATGCGCGCGCGCAAGCCGGGGGCGTCGAGCGGCTTCCAGTGCAGCGTATCGGGACTTTGCGCGAAATTGATCGACGGTCCGCCGACCCAGGGGCTGTCGGGCGGATAGGCGAAATAGACCTCGCCGAGCGGGCGGGTCAGTGCCATGAACTTGTCGCCGACCAGCCCCTCGAACAGGATCATGTCCTTGTTCTGGTGGTCGAGGACGATCCCCTCCAGCCGATAGTGCAGCCCGTCGCGCGAGGTGTGGAGCGTGGTGCAATGCCGCTCTGCCCCGACCGAGCAAGTGGTCATATACCAGAGGCAGCCGATGCGGGTGATGCGCGCGTCCTCGACGCCATAGCATTGGTAGCCGGCGGCGGGTTCGATCGCCGCGTCGTAATGGATCGCGACGATCCGCTCGCCCGCGGGATCGAGCTCGACGGGGAGGAGCCACGACAGCGAGGTGAGCGCGAGGATGCGATGGCGGCTGCCCTTGAGCTCGAACTGGCGCGGATCGGTCATGTCGACCTGCGCCAGCGGCCAGGTGTCGAGGACGTAGCCTGCGGGGGTCCAGCGGATCGCATGGACGTGGCCGTCGCGGACCGGCTCCGACAGCGCCTCGGCGATGCGCACCATCAGCAGCAGATTGCCGTTGGGCAGCCGCGTGGAGCCCGGGTTGAACGCGCCGAGCACATAGGTCGGCTCGGCAACCCCCCGGCGCAGCGGCGAGCGGGTGAGATCGACATGGTCGGGGGTGAAGATCAGCGCATCGTGCATGATGGCGTTAGCGCGGGGATGGGGGAGTGGTTCCCAAAGGATCGTCATCCCGGCGCAGGCCGGGACCCATGGTGGCGATGAGGCCAATGAAGCGCGAACCCATCAGCCCCGCGCGTCCATGGGTCCCGGCTTTCGCCGGGATGACGAATAGAATCAGAACGCCGCGGTCACCGCGAACACGACCTGGCTCGCCGCGATGCTGCTGCCGTTCTTGGTCGAGGAGAAGTTCGGCTGGAGATAGGCCGCCTGCCGCTTGGTGATGTCGGTATCGACATAGGCGACGCCGAGCGTCAGCGGCGTGCCCTTGATCGCGTAATCGGCGCCGAGCAGCCAGTCCCAATATTCGCCGGTCGGTGCCGCGGAGGTGCCGTTGGGGCCGAGGCCCGAATTGCCCTTCGAATAGCCGATATGCGCCTTGGCGGTCAGCGGCGTGGTCGGGATCGCGCTGGCGAAGTCGCCCCACAGATAGAGGTTGTCGTTCTTCTTGCCGGGATTGTCGTAGATGCCGGTCTGCGTCGAGGCACCGCTGTTGTACCATTTGCCGAGCGCCTGCTGCTTGGGCGCATAGGCCACGCCGGCGAGCAGGTTGACCGGGCCGATCGTGCCCGACAATTTCGCATAGGGTTCGGCGAAGTCGGTCTTCGACGCGCCGCCCGGATACATGTACCAGGTCAGGCCGACGTCGATCGCGCCGCCGCCGACCGCATGCTTGTAGCCGCCGATCAGGTCGAGCTCCATGTTCGAGCCGCCGAACGTGCCCCAGCCGGCAAGATTCGACGCCCAGACGCCGCCGTAGAGGCCGCTTTCATGCGCGACGGTGATGCCGCCCTGGACCGCCATTTCCTTGTCGGTTTGCGAGACGCCGCGCAGCCGATAGTCAGAGACGAGCGCGACGCTGCCGGTGACGGTGACCGGCTTGGGCGGTGCAGTCTCCTGCGCGGCGGCGGGGAGGGCGGTAACGGCGGCGAGAGTCGCGGCCGCGAGCAGAGTATATTTCATGGGACCCCTTTCGAATGGATGGGTCCCTCCTGCGTCCGGGCCGCCGGCGCGCTCGCTCCGCGGTGGCGGACGGGCACCAGTCTTTCCCTGACGCCCATTCGCTACCGCAGCATTATGGCCAAAAAGCTTCTTTCTTGTAACGAAACATTGCTGAACTGGGTTCAGTGGGCGAGTGCGGCAGTCTTGCCACGCGCGCCGAGCAGCTCGACGACGTCGCCCGCGGCGCGGCGCCGCTGGAACCAGTCCTTGATCAGCTCAGCGCAGGTATGATCGACGGTCGACAGTCCGGTGACGTCGAGCCGCACCGGCATGCCGGCAGGCGCACGCTCCAGCGTGTCCGACAGTTTCGGCAGCGACACGAAGGTCGCCGCGCCCGACAGGTTGATCGCATGCGCGCCGCCCTGCGGCCCTTCCGATACCTTGAGGCCAAGCCGCTTGAGATGCGGCACCAGTTCGAGCATCGAGAGGCCGATGCCGACCAGCACGCCGGTCAGCAGATCCTCGACCACGACGGTGACCAATGTCGCCAGCCAGATGAGCGCCGGCAGCGGGCCGTAATGCGAGAGGAGGTGGCGGGCATGGGCGAGGCTGACCAGCCGCCAGCCGGTGATGACGAGGATCGCGCCGAGCGCCGCCATCGGGATCTCGCGCAGCACCCAGGGCAGCAGCGCGACGAAGCCGAGGATCCAGATGCCGTGGAAGATCGTCGACATGCGCGTGGTCGCGCCGGCCTGGACGTTCGCCGAGGAGCGGACGATGACGCCGGTCATCGGCAGCGCGCCGGCGAGGCCGCAGAGCAGGTTGCCGATGCCCTGCGCGCGCAGTTCCTTGTTGTAGTTGGTGCGCACGCCGTCGTGCATGCGATCGACCGCGGCGGCGGACAGCAACGTCTCGGCGCTGGCGATGAAGGCGATGGCGAGTGCGGCGGCGAGGATCGACGGATCGGCCCATTTGGCGACCATGCCGACGCCGGGGAAGCTGACTGCGCCGGCGATCGATTCGGGGACGTTGACCCGTGCGACGTCGAGGTCGAAGCCGAGCGCGACGAACGTGCCGGTGAGCACGCCGACCAGTGCGCCGGGAACGAGGCGCAGCGAGGCGGGGCGGAATTTCTCCCAGCACAGCATCGCCGCGATGGTCAGCATGCCGACGGCGAACGCGATCTCGGTCGCTTCGATATTGCTCGGCGACAGGCCGAACAGCCGGCCGGGTGCGGCAGCGAGGTTCTGGAGGCCGCTGGGCAGCGGCTTGGCGTCGAACAGCACGTGGAACTGGCCGACGACGATCAGCACGCCGATCCCGGCGAGCATGCCGTGGACGACCGCGGGCGAGATGGCGCGGAACCAGCCGCCGAGGCGGGCGATGCCGGCGACGACCTGGATCAGACCGGCGAGGACGAGGATCGGGCCGAGCGCGGACAGGCCCTGATCGCGGACCAGCTCGAACACGACGACGGCGAGGCCGGCCGCGGGGCCGCTGACCTGCAACGGCGATCCGGCGAGTGCACCGACGACGATGCCGCCGATGATGCCGGTGATGAGGCCCTTCTCCGCCGGCACGCCGGAGGCGACCGCGATTCCCATGCACAACGGCATCGCGACGAGGAAGACGACGATCGAGGCGGTGAGGTCACGCGTGATGACCGGGCCGCTCGGCAGCAGGGCGCGGAGGTTGCTCATTCCGCGGCTGCCAGGAATTCGACGTCGGAGGCCTGGCGCGGCGCGGCGGGCTGGGCAACGGGGAAATCGCCGCCTTCGTCGAGCGGTCGGAAGCGGCCGGTGATGCCGTCGAGCGCCAGCACGGTGCCGTCGTGAATGTCGATGAACCAGCCGTGCAGTGCGATCTTGCCCTGTGCGATCCCGGCGGCGACCGAGGGGTGGGTGCGCAGATGCGCGAGCTGCGCGACGACATTTTCGAGGCTGAGCGCGCGGATGCGCTCGGCATCGGTGAGGTCGGGATAGGTCTGGTCGACGATCTGGCGCGCGGCGGCGCCATGTTTCAGCCAGTTGGCGACAGTGGGGATCGCGGCGAGCGCGGCGGGATCGCCGGCAAGGCCCTTCATCGCGCCGCAATCGGAATGACCGCAGACGATGATGTCGTGGACGCCGAGCACCGCGACCGCATATTCGACCGTGGCGGAGACGCCGCCGGTCTGCAGCGCGAACGGCGGAACGATGTTGCCGGCGTTGCGGCAGACGAACAGGTCGCCCGGCTGCGCCTGCATGATATGCTCCGGCACGATCCGTGAATCGGCACAGGAGATCATCA
Organism: Sphingomonas sp. 2SG; assembly: GCF_005503285.1. Taxonomy (NCBI): domain Bacteria; kingdom Pseudomonadati; phylum Pseudomonadota; class Alphaproteobacteria; order Sphingomonadales; family Sphingomonadaceae; genus Sphingomonas; species Sphingomonas sp. 2SG. Next base: position 10,867 of record NZ_SCMZ01000015.1, on the reverse strand, counting down.
GCGCCTTGGGGCTCTGCCCCTGCGCCAGCGTCGAATAGAGCGCATGCTGGCCGTGGAAGACCGTCTTGCCGAAACTCACGACGCGTCCGAGCAGCTCGTTCACGGGGGTATCCTCCCGGTCGCGGCGGAAGCCGGACCATCGGAAACAGTACCGAAACGAATTTGCCGGGGCGCGGCGCGCGTGTTTTAAAGTGTTGCCGGGGAACACTTTCGCAAACCTTCATCCCGGCTCATGTCAGGCTGACGAAACGGTTGGGATCACCGCGGCAGGAAGATAGCGGCGTGCAGGCCGCCTTCGGGGCGGTTCGCGAGCGTCAGCACGCCGCCCTCCGCCTCGACGATGCGGCCGACGATCGGCAGGCCGAGGCCGAAACCGACCGTGTCGCGCGGTCGCGACGTATCGAGCCGGACGAAGGGTTCGAGCACGCGGCGCAGCTGGTCTTCCGGAATGCCGGCGCCGTCGTCCTCGACGATCATCGTCACGCCGGCGGACTCGCTTTCCAGCCGCAGCACGACGTTGCCGGCATAATGGAGCGCATTCTCGATCAGATTGCCGAGCGCGCGTTTCAGCGCGACAGGGCGGACGGTGACCTCGCAATGCGACGGACCGTCGTAGACGCCGGGCAGGCCGCGATCCTCGACATCGTCGATCAGCGTCGCGCAGAGCACCGCGACGTCGGTCAGCACCGGGGCCTCGGGATCGCTGCCGCCACCGAGGAAGGCGAGCAGCGAATTCACCATCGCCTCCATCTCGCCGATATCGCGCTGGATCGCGGCGCGGGTCGTCTCGTCCTCGACCGCGTCCGCGCGCAGTTTCAGCCGGTGCAGCGGCGTGCGCAGATCGTGGCCGACCGCGGCGAGCGCCTGCGTGCGGTCGACGATCAGCCGCTGGATGCGCGCCGCCATCCGGTTGAACGCGGCGACGACGCGGCGCACCTCGCCCGGCCCCGCCTCGGGGATCGGATCGTGTTCGGCGTCGCCGAGCGTGTCGGCGGCGATCGCGAGCTGGCGCATCGGGCGGAGCGCGCGGCGGATCAGCAGCCCGCCGATCACCATCAGCGCCAGCGCCGGGATCAGCGCGAGCAGGATGCGTTCGGTGGCGAGTTCGAGATTGTGCAGCGGTTCGAGCGTGCGGAAATAGAGCCAGCTATTGTCGGGTAGCCGCAGCCCACCGGTGACCACCGAGCTGCGCCCCGGCGAGGTGAGCTTCAGCCGCAGGTCGCTGGCGGCGAGCGATGGTTCCCATTCGATCACCTGATGGCGCATGCCGTCGAGCGCCGGCGCGATCGGCGGCGGCGGCGGCAGGTTGCGCTGCCAATGAAGCGCGTAGCGTTCGGTGGTGAGATCCTCCGCCATCGCGTCGCGCCGCTCGGGCGGCTGCTCGGCGACGAGGCGGCGCGCGATGACGAGATGTTCCGCCAGGCGGCGTGCCTCGTCGTCGCGCACCGCAAACTGGCTGGCACGCTCGTAGAGGATCGTGCTGACGCCGAATTCGATCACCATCGTCAGCAGCAGGATCGCGACGATCTGGCCGATCAGGCCGATCGAGGGGCGGACGAAGCGTCTCATCGGCGAGGCGCCCTGTCCCTCTTCCCCGTTCGTGCTGAGCCTGTCGAAGCACGGGGATCCGCAGGCGATGACGGGGTTTGGGGCGACCAGCCCTTCGACAGGATCAGGGCGAACGGGGAGAAATGGGAACTGGCAGCGCCAGCCGTCACCGGCGCGTCACCTCGGTGTTGAGCATATAACCGACGCCGCGCACGGTGATGATCGGCGCGTCCTTGCCGGCGCTCGACAATTTGCGGCGCAGGCGGCTGATCAGCACGTCGATGCTGCGGTCCGAACTGTCGCCGAGCCGGGTGCGCGACAGCTCGATCAGCCGCTCGCGCGCGATAACGCGGCCGGCATGTTCGGCGAGGCTGACGAGCAGGTCGAATTCCGCGCCGGTCAGGTCGACCACCGCGCCGGTCGGCGAGGTCAGCTCGCGCCGCGGCAGCGTCACCTGCCAGCCGTCGAAGGTCAGCACGCCCTCCTCGCGCTCGCCGGGGCGGCGTTCGAGCTGGCCGCGGCGCAGCACCGCGCGGATACGCGCGATCAGCTCGCGGCTGCCGAAAGGCTTGGCGATATAGTCGTCGGCGCCGAGCTCGAGCCCGACGACGCGGTCGGTCTCGCTGCCCTTGGCGCTGATGAAGATGATCGGAACCTCGCTCTTCTGGCGCAGCGCGCGGCACAGGTCGATGCCGCTGGTGCCGGGGAGCATGATGTCGAGCAGGATCAGGTCGACCGGCCCGGCCTCCAGCGCGAGCCACATCTCGGGCGCGGCGGAGGCGGGACGGACGAGATAACCGTTTTCCTGCAAGGCTCTGGTGGTCAGGGTGCGGAGGGCGGGATCGTCCTCGACCAGGAGGATGGTGGGGGCGGTCATGGCCCGAGAGGTAGGCAAGGCGGCCGGGGCGGTCAACCGCGGCCCGGCCGATCAGTCCGCCGCGACCGGCCCGTGGCCCCCCTTGGGACGCCGCGTGAACCAGACGATCACCACCATCGCCGCGCACAGCCACGCCGAGACGCGGAACAGGTCGGTCGAGGCGAGCAGATACGCCTGCCCCACCATCTGCCGCGTGATCGCCGCCGCCGCCTGCGTTGACGTCGCGCCCAGTTTCTGGATGCCCTCGCTCGCCATCTGGTAGGGCATGCCCTGCCCGATCGCCTCGGCGAGGCGGCTCTGGTGGATCGCCTCGCGCCGGTCCCAGGCGGTGGTGATGATCGACGCGGCGAACGAGCCGGCGACGATCCGCGCGAAGTTCGAGATGCCGGTCGCCGAGGGGATGCGCGGCGGCGCGATGCCGTCGAGCAGGATCGTCACCATCGCGAGGAAGAAGATGCTCATCGCGATCCCCTGCACCAGCAGCGGCGCCATGAAGTCGAACACCGTCGCGCCGGTGACGAGGTTGGAGCGCATCCAATAGGAGACGGCGAAGGCGAGGAAGGAGATCGTCGCGAGGATGCGCGCGTCGACCTTGCCCGACAGGCGCGCGGCGAGCGGCGAGATGAGCACCGCCACGACGCCGCTCGGCGCCGCGATCAGCCCCGCCCAGGTCGCGGTATAGCCGAGCTGCGTCTGCAACCAGAGCGGCAGGATCAGCGTGTTGGCGAAGAACACCGCATAGCCGAGGCAGAAGGCGAGCGTGCCGATCGCGAAATTGCGGTTGGCGAACAGCGACAGGTCGACCGCGGGATTGGCGTCGGTCAATTCCCAGATGATCCACGCGACGAAGCCCACCGCCGCCACGACGGCGAGCACGCAGATCGCCGGATCGTTGAACCAGTCGGCGTTCTTGCCGAGATCGAGCATGATCTGCAGCGAGCCGACCCAGATGACGAGCAGCAGCAGCCCGACGGTGTCGATCGGCAGCTTGCGCGTCGGCGTCTCGCGGCTCTTCAATCCGTTCCAGCAGATCAGCGTCGTGAAGATGCCGAAGGGGATGTTGATCAGGAAGATCCAGCTCCAATGGTAATTGTCGCTGATATAGCCGCCGAGGATCGGCCCCATCACCGGCCCGACCAGCGTCGTCATCGACCAGACGCCGAGCGCGGTGGAGCGCTTGTCGGGCGGGAAGATCGAGATGAGCAGCGCCTGGCTGCCCGGCATCATCGGCCCCGAACAGGCGCCTTGCAGGATGCGGAAGACGATCAGCGAGGGCAGGTCCCAGGCGATGCCGCACAGGAACGAGGCGACGGTGAACGCCGCCACCGCGGTGCAGAAGGTGCGCACGACGCCGAACCTGCCCATCAGCCAGCCGGTCAGCGGCACCGCGACGCCGTTGGCGACCGCGAAGGCGGTGATCACCCAGGTCGAATTGTCGGACGAGACGCCGAGATTGCCCGCGATCGTCGGCAGCGACACGTTGGCGATCGTGCTGTCGAGCACCATCATGAACGTGCCGAGCGCGAGTGCGAAGGCGATCAGCGCGCGCTGGCCGCCGACGAGCGGGGCGGGGCCTTGGGCTTGGGTGGCCATTATAGGATGTTCCAAACGAACTTGCTGTCCTCACCCTTCCCACCCGGCTGCGCCGGGCGGGCCCCTTCCCTCTCCCAATTGGGAGAGGGAGAGACGCCGAAGGCGGCGATGGGTGAGGACAGCGGAGGCGACATCAACGATTGGCGGCGATGATCTGGCGGATGCGCGCCTCGACCGCGGGGTCGCTGCCGTCGCCGGGGCGGCCGGCATAGGCCTGCGCCGCGGGCTTGCCGAGCAGCGCGCCCGAGCGGTTGGCGGTGTCCACCGTCGTGTTGACCGACAGGCCGACGCGCAGCGGATTGCGGGTCAGCTCGCGCGGGTCGAGGCCGATGCGCACCGGCACGCGCTGGACGATCTTGATCCAGTTGCCGCTGGCGTTCTGCGGCGGCAGCAGCGCGAAGGCGTTGCCCGAGCCGGCGCCGACGCCGATGACATGGCCGTGGAAGACCACGTCGTCGCCGTACATGTCGGCGGTCACCGTCGCCGGCTGGCCGATGCGCAGGTCCTTGAGCTGCGTCTCGCGGAAATTGGCGTCGACCCACACCTTGGCGAGCGGCACCACCGCCATCAGCGGCGTGCCGGCGGCGACCTGCTGGCCGATCTGCACGGTGCGCTGCGCGACGACGCCTTCGATCGGCGCGACGATATGCATGTGGCTGCGCGTGATCGCGGCGCGGCGATAGGCGGCGGCGGCGGCGAGCACCGCCGGATTGGTGGTGGTGTCGGTGCCCTGTACCGTCGAGCGCGACTGCGCCTGCTGGCTGCGCGCGAGGTTGAGGTTGGCGCGCGCGACCTTCACCGCGTCGGCGGCATGCGCGAGTTCCTCGCCCGAGATCGCGCCCTGCGCCGCGGCGCCCTGACGACGCGCATAGTCGGCGGTGGCGGCGGAGAGCTGCGCCTGCGCCTGGACGACGGCGGCGCCGCTCTCGCTGACCTTGCTGATGTCGGCGCGAGTCGAGCGGACGGCGCGGGCGAGTTCCGCCTCGGCAGAGGCGAGCGCGACGTCGGCGGTGGCGGGATCGAGGTCGAGCAGCGGCGCGCCGGCCTTCACCGTCTGCGTATTGTCGGCATGGATCGCGGTGATCTGGCCGGGATCGCGCGCGGTGATCGCGACGACGTCGCCGGCGACATAGGCGTCGTCGGTCTCCTGTTCGGGCTTGGCGAGCAGGAAGTGGAACACCGCCCAGACGATCAGCGCGATCACGACGATCACGGCGAGGATCAGGAAGCCACGGCGACGCGTGCGCGGCTTGCCGCCGGCGCTCGCGGGTTGGGGCGTTGGGGCTTGCGTGTCGGTCATCGGCGGGGTTCCTGGGAGGAGGAGAAGCCGCCACCGAGCGCCAGCACCAGCGCGACGCGCTGGCGGGCCGCATCGGCGACGAGATTGGCTTGCGTCAGTTCCGCATCGAGCAGGCGGACGTCGTTGTCGACGAGGTCGAGCTTGCTATCGAGCCCGCTTGAGACGCGGATCGCGTTGAGGCGGTTGGTCTCGCCGAAGCCGCGCACGACCTCTGCGGTGCGCGCGCGCTGTTCGCCGAGGTTGGCGACGAGCGCGATCGCGTCCGCCGCGTCGCGCACCGCGCCGATGACGCGGTCGTTATAGTCGGCGGTGGCGAGATCGAGCGCCGCGGTCGCGCCGGCGAGGTCGGCCTTCAACCGGCCGTTGTCGAACAAGGGCAGGTGGATGGCAGGCCCGGCGCCGGCGGTGCCGGCATCGAGGCTGACCAGATTGCCGAGCCCGATCGCCTGGAAGCCGGCGAGCGCGGTGAGGTTGATGTTGGGATAGAAGGCGCGGCGGGCGACCTGGCGGCCGGCGGCGGCGGCCTCGATCCGCGCCTGCGCCGCGGCGATGTCCGGCCGGCGGGCGAGCAGGTCGGCGGGGACCTGCGCGGGCAGCGGCAGCGCCGCGTCGAGGCGCAGCGTCGCCGGGCGGATCGCCGCGGCATAATCGGGGCCACGCCCGGCGAGCGCGGCGAGCGCATTGGTCGCAAGCGCGCGGGCGCCGTCGGCGCGGACCAACGCGGTCTGCGCCTGCGCCAGCAGCGTCTGCGCCGCGGTCGCCTGCAGATTGCTGGCGAGCCGGTTGCGGATGCGGATGTTGACGAGGCGCAGCGAGTCCTGGCGGGTCGCGATCGTGCGGCGGGCGATCGTCGCCTCCGCCTCGGCGCGGGCGAGGTCGATATAGGTCTGCGCGACCGAGCCGGCGATCGCGAGGCGCGCGGCGGCGAGGTCGAGCGCGGCGGCGCGCGCCGAGGCGCGGGCGCCGGTGATCGCCGCCTTCTGCCGCCCGAACAGGTCGAGGTTCCAGGTGAGATTGGCCTGCGCCTGCCCGACGAAGCGGACCGAGCCGCCGTAGGGCGGCGGGATGATGTAGCGGCCGGACAGGCGCTGGAGCTGCTCGTTGGCGTCGAGCGTCACGTCGGGGCCGGTGTCGGCGCGGCGGCTGGAGAGCACCGCCTGCGCCTGGGCGATGCGGGCGAGCGCGGCGTCGAGCGTCGGATTGCCCGCGGTCGCATCGGCGACGAGCCGGTCGAGCTGCGGATCGCCGAAGCCGGTCCACCAATCGTCGGCGATCGCCGGGGTCGCGGCACCGGTCAGGCCGAGCGTCGGGGGCGCGACGGGCGCGACCGCGGGGGGGCTGGCCGGGATGGCGCAGGCGCCGAGCAGCAGCAGCGCGGCGGGGGATAAATTCGCTATCTTCACGCAAAGACGCCTTCGTCGGGGGTCTGTTGGACGGTGTCGCGGAGCCGCTGGAGGAGGCGGATTAGGTCCGTAATATCCCTTTCCTCCCAATCACTTAGCCAGTGGTTCCAGACGCGGATGACGGCATCGCGGACGGTGCCGGCGATGTGTTCGCCGGCAGGCGTCAGGGTAAGCCGGACGACGCGGCGATCCTCGCCGCCGTCGCGGTCGCGCATCACCCAGCCGCGCTCCTCCAGCGTGTCGACCAGCCGGGTGGTCGCACCCTTGTCGTGACAGAGGTCGCGCGCGATCTCGGCGCAGGTCGACGCGCGGTTGAAGTGGAGGGCGGCGAGCGCGCTCCACTGCGTCTTGGTGATGCCGGCGGCGACGAAGATCGGCTCGAGCACGGCCGCGCCGAGCTGCTCCGACCGGCGCAGGAGATAGCCGATCGAGTTTTCCGGAGTGAAGTTCGACTCGGAATAATAATCCATGTCGTTGCCATGGCAATGGTTGCTTCGGCAGTCAATCGAATGTTGCGAAGTGTTTCTCCGAACGGTATTTCATCGCCGGTCGCGACTGCGTCCTGCGTAGAGAATGACGCGCGCTAACCGGTTCTTAGGGGGGGTGGGGTACCTCCGCGGTTCGATTGTCAGGACGGCATCTCATGGAATTTCCGTTGATCGCGCCGCGGCCGCCGCGGCTGAGCGAGCTTACCGAGGGCCTGCGCCGCATCGAGGCGTCGGGCGTGTTCAGCAACAACGGGCCCGAGGTGCGCGCGTTCGAGGCGGAGGCGACCGAGCGGCTGTTCGGCGGCACCGGCGCCTGCCTCGCGGTCGGCAATGCCACGCTGGGGCTGATCGTCGCGTTGCGGCAGGCCGCGGGGATGCAGCTGCGACCGGGGACGCTGGCGTTGATGCCGGCGCTGACCTTCGCGGCGACCGCGCAGGCGGCGCTCTGGGCGGGACTGACGCCGCTGATCTGCGACATCGAGGCCGACGGCTGGACCGCCGATCCGCGGCAGGAGGAGGCGCTGCTCGCGCGGTACGGCGCGCGGATCGGCGTCATCGTGCCCTATGCGACGTTCGGCACCGCGATCGACCTCGACCGCTATGCCTGGCTCGCCGACCGTCACGGCGTCGGCGTGGTGATCGATGCGGCGGCGTCGCTCGGCACACGCGACAGCAACGGGCGCGGGTTCGGCAGCGGCGCGCCGTTCACGCTCGTCTATTCGATGCATGCCACCAAGACCTTCTCGGTCGCGGAGGGAGGGCTGATCCACAGCGGCGACGTTGCCCGGATCGACCAGTTGCGCGGCATGATCAATTTCGGTTTCGAACGGGGGCGCAGCGCGACGCTGCCCGGCATCAATGCCAAATTGCCCGAGGTGATCGCGCTGATGGCGCGCGCCAAGCTCGCCGAGATCGATGCGGTGTGCGACCATCGCGCCGCGATCGACGCCGCCTATCGCGCCGCGCTGCCCGGCTTCGCGATGCAGCGGCCATCGGGGCGGCGGCAGGCGACGCAGTTCATGCCGGTGCTGCTGCCGCCCGAACTGGCGGGACAGCGCGACGCGATCGTCGCGGCGCTCGCCGCGGACGGCGTCGGCGTCGGCCAGTATTTCAGCCCGCACCTCGGCGAACAGCCGCTGTTCCGGGACAGCGCGCTGATCGAGCCGACGCCGGTCGCCGACGCGATCGGCGGCCGCATGCTGAGCCTGCCGATCACCGATGCGATGACCCCCGCCGACGCGCCGGTGATCGCCGCGCGGCTGGCGGGCGCGGTCGCGCGGGTGACCGCGGCCGGCGCGACGCGGCAGATGGGGACGGCGATGCAGGATCTGACGACGGTGGTGATCGGCGGCGGCCCCGCCGGCACCGCGATGCTGACCTCGGCGAGCAAACAGGGCAAATTGGCGCCGCTGGTCGAGGCGGGGTTCGCGATCGTCGAGCAGAGAGCACGGATGGGCGCGGGCGAGCTCGGCGCCTATGCGATCCGCTCGGACACCACCGCCGAGACCTTCCTGTCGGCGGTGAAGAACAATCCGCATCCCGAACTCGCCGAGCTGGAGCATCACCCCGCCGGGCAATTGATGGGCCGCTACGTCGCCGAACTCGGCGCGCCATTGGTCGATACCGCGCCGCTGCTGTCGGCGACCGCGGACCGGCTGCGCGACATCGTCGTGCGGCACGGCGGCGCGGTGCTGACCGGCCATGCGGCGCAGCGCGTGCAGCGCACTGCCGATGGCCGCTGGCAGACGACGGTCAGCGACGGTGCGGGCGTCACGCGCGCGCTGGTGTCGCGCAACGTCGTGGTCGCGACCGGCGGGGTGCAGACCGACGACCAGGTCGCCGCCAAGCGCGTCGCCGGCGTCGCGCTCGGCGCGCTGGCGGGCGAGCGGCTGATCCGCTCCGATACGGTGCTGCGGCTCGGCGGGGTCGAGCAGGTGCACGAGCGGCTGCGCGACATCCCGTCGCCGCGGGTCGCGATCATCGGCGCCTCGACCAGCGCGATCGCCGCGGCGGTGCTGCTGCTCAAGAGCCAGCCGGGCTTCGCCTTCGGGGCGGGGGCGATCACGCTGCTGCATCGCCAGCCGCTCAAGCCCTTCTATCCCAACGTCGCCGCGGCGCATGCCGACGGCTTCCACGATTTCGACGACAACGACATCTGCCCGGTCAGCGGCTTCGTGCTGCGGCTCGCCGGGCTGCGGCTCGAATCGCGCGAACTGGTGCTGCGCATGCTGTCGCTCGGCGGCCGCACGCCCGATCCGCGCGTCGCCTCGCACCGTATCGCCGGCGACGAGGATGCGGCGGCGCGGGCGATCATCGCGGCGGCGGATCTGGTGATCGGCGCGCTCGGCTACCGGCCGCGCGCGGTGCCGCTGCTCGGCGTCGACGGCGCGCCGCTGGCGCTGGCGCATCATGCCGGCCGGCCGATGGTCGATCGCCATTGCCGCATCCTCGACGCGCAGGACCGGCCGGTGCCGGGCGCCTATGGCATCGGCCTGTCGGCAGGCTTCGTGCCATGGGGCCGGCTGGGCGGCGAGGCGAGCTTCCGCGGCCAGGCCAACGGCCTGTGGCTGTGGCAGAACGACGTCGGCCAGATGATCGTCGACCAGCTGCTCGACCGGGAGGCGCAAGAGGCGGCATGACCACGCCGGTCGTCTCGGTCGTCATCCCCGGCTATAACGGCGAGGCGTTCATCGGCGCGACGCTGGAGTCGCTCGCCGCGCAGACGCTGGCGGCGTGGGAGGCGATCGTCGTCGACGATCGCTCGAGCGACGGCACCCGCGAGCTGGTGCGCGGCTGGCCCGACCCGCGCGTGCGGCTGATCGAGAACGAGGTCAACGGCGGGCCGGTGCGCACGCGCAACCGCGGCGTCGCGGCGGCGCGCGGGCGGTTCATCGCCGGGCTCGACCAGGACGACCTTTGTTTGCCCGAGCGGCTGGCGCGGCAGGTCGCCTATCTCGACGCGCATCCCGACGTGGTGCTGGTCGGCACGCAGGCGGAGCAATTGCGCGACGGCAAGGTCTCGGCGATGCACTATGCGCCGCATACCACGCCCGAGCTGATCGCGTGGCTGAGCTGGATCGAGAATCCGCTGGTCTGGTCGACGGTGATGGTGCGGGCCGAGGTGGCGCGGACGCTCGATCCGTTCACCCGGCCCGAGATCCTCTATGCCGAGGATTTCGACCTGTATCACCGCGTCGGCGCATTCGGACGGATCGCGCGGATCGACGTGCCGCTGCTGCGCTATCGCCAGCATGCCGGCGGCGCCTCGAAACGGTTCACCGACACGATGCGCGATTCGGCGATGCGGGTGCTGGCCGAGCGGCATGCGGGGGTGCTCGGCGTCGAGGAGGCGGCGGCGATGGCGCGGCTGCTGGTGCTGCACAATATGGGCGGCGTGCCGGTGCCCGACCGCGCGACGCTGCAGCGGCTGGGCGCGGGAATCGCGACGTTGCAGGCGGCGTTCCTCGCGCAGGAGCGGCCCGATGCGGAGAGCCGCAAGCTGATCCGCTGGGAGACGGCGCGGCGCTGGGCGCGGATCGGGCGGGCGGGGTTGCGCTCGGGCGCGGTGCGGCTGCGCGACGTGCTGGCGGCGCGGCCGGCGCACCTCGGGCTCGGCTATGCGGGCGGCGAGACCTTGCTGTGGTCCGCTGCGGTGGGC